>JAUIAI010000859.1 GCA_030425615.1 Gammaproteobacteria bacterium | reverse complement strand
GTCAGACGCTCATGAAGACGATCCTGGCCCCGGGCCTCAAGGCTCGCATGCTCGGCATGCGCGGTTGGTTCTCGACCAACATCCTCGGCAACCGCGACGGCGAGGTGCTCGACGCACCCGAGAACTTCAAGACCAAGGAGGTCTCGAAGCTCGGCGTGCTCGACGGCATCCTCGACCGCAACCCGGCGGTGCTGGAAAGACTGGCCATCCACTTCGAGTCCTCGGCGAAGACCCGGTTCTCGAACAAGGCCAATCTCGAGGAGTGCGTGGCTTCCGCTGATCTGGTGATCGGTGCCGTACTGATCCCGGGTGCCGCCGCGCCGAAACTCGTGAGCCGCAAGATGCTCGGCACCATGAAGCGTGGTGCGGTACTGGTCGATGTGGCGATAGACCAGGGCGGTTGCTTCGAGACCTCCCGGCCCACCACCCACGCTGACCCGACGTTCGTGGTCGATGAAGTGGTGCACTACTGCGTGGCCAACATGCCCGGCGCGGTTGCCCGCACTTCGACTTATGCGCTCAACAACGTGACGCTGCCGCACGCGCTGGCCATTGCCGACAAGGGATGGAAAGGCGCGCTGCGCGATGATCCCCACCTTGCCAACGGACTGAACGTCTGGGACGGCAGGGTGACCAATGAAGCCGTGGCCCGCGACCTGGGCCTCGACTTCACCCCGGTCGGGCAGGCACTCATGACCTGACCGTACCCATGCGGCGTATTCGCGCGCCGCGAACACTCACCACAAGAACCGCGAATCAAGGAGGAAGACATGTCGCAGGAATCTTATGTCGTCGCCTACGAAGGCGAGGACCGGAGCGTGCTCGACTTCGCCATCGAGCGCGCCCGGCGCAACAGTGCCAGCTTGCACCTGGTCCACATTCTCGAATGGTCGCCCTACAGCTTTCTGACACCACAGGAGCTGGCAGAGCGGCACAAGCAGCGGAATCAGGAAATGGCCCGGGCCGAGACCGCCATCATGAACCCGGCGGTCGCCCACGCAAAGGCCGAGGGCGTGGCCAACGTCACCTCCGAACTGCGCTACGGGTCGGTCGCTGACCTTCTGGCCGATATCGCCAAGCAGCGAAACGCCACGTTCATCTTCGTCGGCCGCTCCGGCGGCGGAAGCATCGCGGCACGGGTCTTCGGCTCGGTGCCCATCGCGCTCGCACAGATTTCGACGGTACCCGTCGTCATCGTTCCCTGAACGCGGAGGAGTCAACATGTCACGCATCTCGTCCGCCGCGCTCGCGGCGCTGGGCACGCTCGCGCTCACGGCTCCAGCCGTGGCGCAGGAAACAGAGAAATCGCTCGACCAGGCCATCAACGACCAGATCAGCGCGTTCACCGGTCCGTTCGTCAGCTTCATCTTCTCACCGCTGCCGGGTTCCGAGGCGATCCTCGGCTACGGCTTTCCGTGGATAGTGCTCTGGCTGGTGATCGCAGCCGTCATCTTCACGATCTACTTCGGCCTGATCCAGTTCCGGGCGTTTCCGCACTCGATCGCCCTCGTCAAGGGCGACTACTCCGACCCGAACGATGCGGGCGAAGTGAGCCACTTCCAGGCGCTTGCCACCGCGTTGTCCGGCACGGTGGGCCTGGGCAACATCGCCGGTGTGGCGGTGGCCGTTAGCATCGGCGGGCCCGGGGCGACCTTCCGGATGATCCTCGCCGGGCTGCTGGGCATGGCTTCCAAGTTCACCGAATGCACGCTTGGGGTCAAGTACCGGAACGAGTACTCGGACGGCACCGTCTCGGGCGGGCCCATGTACTACCTCTCCAAGGGCCTGGGCGAGAGAAACCAGGCCGGCCTCGGAAGGCATTGGCTGTCCTGTTCTCGATCTTCTGCGTGCTCGGTGCGCTGGGCGGCGGCAACATGTTCCAGGCCAACCAGGCCCACAGCCAGATCGCGGGCATCGTCGGCGACTACCCCGGCTGGATCACGGGCGTGATCTTCGCGGCCATCGTCTTCGCGGTGATCATCGGCGGGCTGAAGTCCATCGCCCGGGTGACCGAGAAAGTCGTGCCGCTGATGGCGGTGATCTACGTGGGGGCCGCCCTGATCATCCTGCTCATG
>JAUIAI010000858.1 GCA_030425615.1 Gammaproteobacteria bacterium | reverse complement strand
CGGTTTCGGTGCCGGGGTCGATCCCCGGGACCACGCGGTTTTCGCGGCGCGTTTCGGCTTCCCGCTGGTGGAGGGCTGGGCGATGACCGAGACGGGGGCAGGCGGCTGCATCATGGCGAGCGTCGAGCCGCGCAAGGTGGGGTCGCGCTGCTTCGGACGGGCGCCGTCGGGAGTGGCCGCTCGTGTCGTGGACGAGACCGGCGGGGACGTCGGCGTGGATCAGCCGGGTGAGCTGCTCGTGCGCTGGGCCGGCAAGGACCCGCTGTTCGGCTTCTTCAAAGGGTATCTGAAGAATCCCGAGGCCACGGCCGAGGCATGGGCCGGCGGCTGGTTCCATACGGGTGACATCGTGCGCCGGGATGCCGACGGCGACTTCCACTTCATCGACCGGAAGAAGAACGTGATCCGGCGCAGCGGCGAGAACATCGCGGCCGTCGAGGTCGAGGGCGTGCTCATGCAGCATCCTGCGGTCGCGGCCGTCGGGGTGGCGCCGGTACCGGATGCCGTGCGCGGTGACGAGGTCATGGCCTGCATCGTCCCGGCACCCGGGGTGCGCGCGGACCTGGACTGCGCCCGGGATATCGTCACCCATTGTCTCGGGGAACTCGCTTACTTCAAGGCGCCAGGCTACGTGGCGTTCGTGCCGATGCTGCCGCTGACCGCCACCCAGAAGGTGCAACGCGGGGAACTGCGCGGGCTCGCGCTCGAGCGGTTGGAGACGATCCAAGGCGGCGACGGTGCGGAGGCTTCCGACGCCTTCGACCTTCGCACGATGAAACGGCGCGATGCCGCGGCCGGGGCGGGCGACGCATGAAGCGTCTCGGCTACGACGACGTCGCGCTGGTCTGCCCGGTGACCGTGCCCTACGAGCGCTATTCGATCCGAACGGCGCACTGGTGGGTGTCGCGGGCACTTGCGGCGCTGCTCGCCGACAGCGGGCTGGAGAAGGCGCAGATCGACGGTTGCTGCATCTCCAGCTTCCTGCTCGCGCCGGACACGGCGGTCGGGCTCATGCAGCACGTCGGCCTGGTGCCGCGCTGGCTCGATCACATCCCGATGGGCGGGGCGAGCGGAGTGGTCGGACTGCGCCGCGCAGCGCGTGCGGTTCAGTGCGGCGACGCGGAAATCGTCGCCTGTGTGGCCGCGGACACCAATCACGTGGACTCGTTCCGGCTGATGATCGCCAACTTCAGCCAGTTCGCGCGCGACGCCGTCTACCCGTACGGCTCGGGCGGTCCGAACGCCAGCTTCGCGCTCCTCACCGCCTACTACATGCGGGAATTCGGCGCCACGCGCGAGGACTTCGGCAAGCTCTGCGTCGCCCAGCGCGAGAACGCCTTGTCGTTCCCGCACGCGCTGTTCAAGAAGCCCTTGACCCTGGACGAGTACATGAACGCCCGGCCGATCACCGATCCGCTGCACCTGTTCGACTGCGTCATGCCGTGCGCGGGGGCGGAGGGCTTCATCGTCATGCGCCGCGAGAAAGCGGAGGACCTGGGCCTGCCGTACGCCACCGTGCGGGGCACGATCGAACGGCACAACGCGTTCGCGGACGACCCCATCCAGATGCGTGGAGGCTGGGTGCTCGACCGGGACGAACTGTTCGAGCAGGCCGGCGTCGATCACGATGACATCGATTTCATGCAGACCTACGACGATTACCCGGTGATCACGGCCATGCAGTTCGAGGATCTGGGGTTCTGCGACAAGGGCGAGGCGCCGTCCTTCATCCGCGGGCATTCATTCGAGGTCGGCGGCAGCTTCCCGCTCAATACCTCCGGCGGGCAGCTGTCGGTGGGCCAGGCCGGTGCCGCCGGGGGGTATCTGGGGATGGTCGAGGCCATTCGCCAGCTCACGGGCCAGAGCCTGGGCGCACAGGTGCCCGATGCGCGTACGGGCCTGGTCTGCGGGTTCGGCATGATCAATTTCGACCGCGGTCTCTGTAGCGGCGCCGCGATTCTCGGCGCGGGCAGGCGCGCCGGAGAGGGCGCCACGAAGACGTCGCGGGTGACGTCGGGCGCAGCCGCGGGCAGTGTCCACGAGGTGCGCGCATGACCGAGCCCCTGCAGCGCCCGA
>JAUIAI010000857.1 GCA_030425615.1 Gammaproteobacteria bacterium | reverse complement strand
GTCCGCCCGCCGGGACGGCGGCTTCGACCTTCTCCTGAGCCGCGATCTCGTTGCCGGTGTCGCGAAACGGCTGCGGATGTTCGTGCTCCGGTCCAAGGTCGTCATCGACCCGCAACCCGACGGCGCGGTGCCGATCGCGGTGGTCGCGCCGCCCGACTCACCGCTGGTCCGCGTCCCCGAGCCAATGCACTCCGACGACGCGGGTGAAATCCTGCGCCTGCAGGATGTGTCGCTCTCGGGACAGCGACTGGCCAGGGAACTCCATCTGGTCTCCGACACGGACTGGCACGCGCGCTGGCAGGCCCTGACGGCGGCTCACGCGGTACCGGGCGACTGGTTCCGGAGTACCGAGATCATGGCGGCCGAGGCGCGGATCGTGTCCGCCACGGGCGAGCGCTTCGTGCCTCAGATGGTCAATTTCGAGCTGCTTGGCGGGGTCGACTTCCACAAGGGCTGTTACACGGGTCAGGAGGTCATCGCGCGCAGCCAGAATCTGGGCCGGATGAAGCGGCGCATGATGGCCGTCGTGGGGGCATCGCTGCCCTCTCCGGGTCAGGACCTCATGCTGGGCGACGAACCGATCGGCACAGTCGTCAGCGTCGGTCCGGGCGAACCCGCCGGTCACGCGGGCCGCCGGCTCTGCCTGCTCGAGACCACCACGGAACGCGTGCGTGCCGGCGCGGGCGCCGAGCTTCCCGACGGACTGCAGGGCTTGCCGCTGCCTTATCCGATGCCCGAACACAAACCCTTCGAGCGGCCCAGGTTGTGAGCGCCGAAGGTTTCGAATGCGGCGCGGACGATACCCCGCGCACCCTTCCCGCCCGGGGAACGTCGGTGTTCGTCTACTTCAAGACGCCGCGATCGGCCGAACGCTTCATCCGGGAGCGACTTGCCCGGCTGACCCGTGAACAAGGCAGTGCCGACGGCGTGCTGGAGGCGGCTTTCGCGTTGCGCGGTGACGACGGCTCGGACACCAGTGTGCACACCTGGCTCGAGCACTACCGGCTCGCGCCCGGCGTCGAGATCCGAGGCTTCCTGACCGACCTTGGAGACACGGCACGTGACGCCGGACTTTCGGCCCCCACTCTCGTGAGCGAACGCCATTGCGAGGTCTTCACCTGGGAGGGCGATGCCGGCACGGGCGTACGCGGTGCCGGCAGCGACGGGCCGGAGGCCTCCGACACATGTGCCTGATCGCCTTCGCCATCGGCGTGCACCCCGGCTGGCCGCTCGTCGTTCTGGCCAATCGCGACGAATGGCTGGAGCGCCCGAGCGCACCCGCGCATTGGTGGACCGACCGCCCCGAGTGCTATGGCGGCCGCGACCTGCGGGCGAGCGGCTCGTGGATGCTCACCCACACCGGGGGCAGGCTCGCCATGCTCACGAACGATCCGCGCAAGGCTCGATCCCCGGACCAGGCCAGCCGCGGTGATCTGGTCAGCGCGCTGGTCGCCGACGACGCACCGCTGGAAGACGCGACGGCCCGCCTGCTGGCCGGCGGTCAGCGTTTCGCCGGATTTCAGCTGGTCGGGTTCGACTGGCGCGACACCCGCCTGCCGGAAGCCGTCTGGGCGAGCAATGTCGACGCGGTCTCACCGGAGCGCCTGGGGCCGGGCGTGTACACGCTGACGAACGCGCCCCTGGACACGCCGTGGCGCAAGGCGCTCCATCTGGGTCAGGCGTTGGCCGACGGCCTGTTCGAGGCGCAGGATCCCCCGCTGCAGGCGTGGCTGCAGGCCCTGGCGACGGACACGTCGCCTGATCCCAGCGAAGGCCACCCACACTATGCAGGCAGCAAGCAAACCGGAGCCGGCATCCCGGAGCCTGCAGGCCCACTGGCCAACCCCTTCGTGCGCTCGTCCGGACCGGACGGCTACGGTACCCGGGTTTCCACGATCCTGCGGCTGGATCATGAAGGCCGGCTCTACGTGGACGAATGGCAATGGGCGGCGGCGTCCACACCACCGCGCTGGACCCACAGGCGGTCGAGCCGCTTCGTCAGCCGCCGGGCCGGCGTGCCGGCCGGCGTCTGAGTCTTCTCCGGAATCAGCGCAGGGCGCCGAACACTTTGCCCAGAAGCTT
>JAUIAI010000856.1 GCA_030425615.1 Gammaproteobacteria bacterium | reverse complement strand
GGGCCGGCCGAACTTGCGCGCTGCCGCAACGACGAGCGGCTGAACCGACAGATCGAGCTTGCCGCCGAAACCACCGCCGACCGCGGAGGGCACGATACGCACCTGGCCGGGGTCGAGACGGAACATGTGAGCGATCTCGTCGCGGTCCATGTAGGGGGTCTGCGTGCTGACGAACAGTTCCACCATCGCGTCCTCACCCTGACCCCGCCAGACCGCATGGCCGGACTCGGGTTCCAGGTACGCGTGCTCGACATAGCCCGTTCTCATCTGCCCGGCCACGGTCACGGCCACCGAATCGTCGGGCCATTCGCCGCCGCGCTGCACGTGGCCTCGACAGAGCACGTTGTCGGGATACCGGTCCTGTACCGCGACCGCACCCGGCTCGAGCGCCTGTTGCGGAGTGGCGACCGCGGGCAAGGCCTCGAATCTCACCGGCACTGCCGCCGGATCGAGGGCGGCCAGTGCCTCACGCTCCCCTGCCACCGCAAGCACGGCCTCTCCCAGGAAACGGGTCTCGCTCTGGGCGAGCGCCGGCTGATCCCGCAGGTCGGGAAAGATGGCGAACCGGTTCTCCGGGATGTCTGCCGCCGTGAGGACTCCGGCGAGTCCAGCATGGGCGGCGATGAACGCATCCAGATCCCCGAACGTGAACGCCGCCCGCGGATGCGGCGACCGCACGATCAGGAGATCGAGTACGTCCGCCGGCGAGACATCGTCACCGAACCGGGCGCTTCCGTCGAGCTTGGCCGCACCGTCCAGCCGCGGCAGGCTGGTCCCGACGACGCGCGCTCCGCGGGCCTCGGGCCCCTCGCCGGCGCACGCGGGGCGTACCGTGGACGCGGGCTCGCCGCCGGCGCTCGTTCGGGCGTCGGCAGGACACTTCAGCCCGCACGCGCCCTCGCCCGCGGCGAGATCCGCGGCCGCCAGTACCGCGGTCACGATCTGCCGGTAACCGGTGCAACGGCAGAGTACGCCCCCGAGCGCGTCGTGCACCCCGGCCTCGTCCGGCGCCGGCTCGCGCAGCAGCAGATCGGCGGCAGCCAGCAGCATTCCCGGCGTACAGATCCCGCACTGTGCGGCGCCATGATCCGCGAACGAGCGCTGCAGCGCGGCTCCGACTGCACGGCCGTCTTCGGCACTCAGACCGGCCAGCCCTTCCACCGTCAGCACCCGTGCGCCGTCGACCTGGCCGACGGGGACCAGACACGCGCACTGCTGCTCGCCGTCGACGAGTACCGTACAGATCCCGCAGTCTCCGGCCTCGCAACCGATCTTGGTTCCGGTGAGCCCGAACTGCTCGCGCAGCGCCGTGCTGAGTCGCTGACCGCCATGGCCGCGAACCGAAACCGGCCGGCCGTTGATGTGCAGACCGACGGCCTTGATTCCGACGTCGTTCATGAGTCCTCCGTCGACATTTCGACAAGCGACCGGCGGATCAGGGTCTGCGCGGCACCGCGTCGCCAGGGCGCGGTGCCACGCAGGTCATCGATGGGCTGCAACGGCGCGAGCGCCTCGGACGGCCAGTCCGCCCGCGCGAGCGCCGCCAGCCCGGAACGGTCGGACCCGGCGAGGGCGGACTCGACCCAGGGCAGGCGTTCCGCGCGCGGGCCGCACGCCCCTACAGCCACCGCCGCCGCCGTGACTCGTCCCCGTGCGTCGAGGTCGAGGCGGACCGTGGTCATGACGGCCGAGATCACGAGGTAGCGTCGGTGGCCCAGCTTGAGGAAGCGGCTCCTGCGCGCGCCGTCCGAGCGCGGGAGGATCACGGCCGCGAGCAGTTCGTCATCCGCCAGTGCCGTCCGGCGCGGTCCCAGCACGAAGCGCTCGATCGGCAGTCGCCGCACACCCCGCCGGCTGTGCATTTCCAGCTCGGCCTCCAGGGCGACCAGCGCCGGCACCCCGTCCGCCGCCGGCGAGGCATTGCAGAGATTCCCGCCCACCGTGCCCCGGTTCTGGATCTGGCGTCCGCCGATCTCCACCGCTGCCTCGGCGAGTGCGCGCCAGTCGCCGGGAGGAACGGCGGTGTGCGCGAGCTCCGCCCAGCGGGTGAGCGCCCCGATGCGCCACACCGGCCGTGAATCGA
>JAUIAI010000855.1 GCA_030425615.1 Gammaproteobacteria bacterium | reverse complement strand
GCAAGCAGTTACAGCGTCTATGGCGGCAACACCAAGGTGCCCTACTCCGAAGACGACAGGGTCGACCGGCCCGTGAGCTTCTACGCGGCGACGAAACTGGCCAACGAGGCCATGGCCGCCAGCTATGCGCATCTGTACGGGATTCCGCTCTCGGGGCTGCGCTTTTTCACGGTATACGGCCCGTGGGGCCGCCCCGACATGGCCCCCTGGCTGTTCACGGAGGCGATCGCGAACGGCCGGCCGATCAAGGTCTTCGGACATGGCCGCCCCCGGCGGGACTTCACCTACATCGACGACATCGTGCAGGGTGTAGTCCGCGTGCTCGACCACCCGCCCACACCCGGTGAAGAACCGCCCCACCGGGTACTGAACATCGGCAATCACGAACCGGTGGGCGTGCTCGAATTCATCGCCACGATCGAAACCGCGCTCGGCAAGACGGCGCAGCAGATCCCCATGGAAATGCAACCGGGAGACGTCGACACCACCTTTGCCGACGTGTCGCGGCTGCAAGCCCTCGTGGACTTTCGCCCGGACACGCCGCTATCCGAAGGCATCCGCCGCTTCGTCGCCTGGTATCGGGACTACGCGGGCACCGCGGCGGACTGAGCCCGTGGCTCGCGGTGGCCGCCGGACGCGGCGCCTCAGCCGGCGGAAGGCAGGCTGCGCCTCAGCCTACGCGCCCGTACTGATCGTCGAAGCGCACGATGTCGTCTTCGCCGACGTAGTCGCCCACCTGCACTTCGATGAGCACGAGATCCACCTTGCCCGGGTTCTCGAGGCGATGGCGGGCGCCCACCTTGATGTACGTGGACTCGTTGGCGTAGACCATGCGCTGTTCGTCGCCGCAGGTGACCTGGGCGGTCCCCGCGAGCACCACCCAGTGCTCGCTCCGGTGATGGTGCATCTGCAATGACAGGCGTTGCTGCGGTCGGACGACGATCTCCTTGATCTTGAATCGCTCGCCCGCGTGCAACACCGTATAGGTACCCCACGGACGCTGCACGGTCCGGTGCACGCTCGCCGC
Organism: Gammaproteobacteria bacterium; assembly: GCA_030425615.1. Classification (GTDB taxonomy): domain Bacteria; phylum Pseudomonadota; class Gammaproteobacteria; order Burkholderiales; family Burkholderiaceae_E; genus JAUIAI01. The sequence continues at coordinate 1,057 of JAUIAI010000855.1, read as the reverse complement.
CTCGTGGCCGCTGGCCTTCAGGCGGGCCACGACGTCCTTGACCTGCTGGCTCGCGTCCTTGCTGGCCACCAGAACGGCGTCGGGGGTGTCCACCACCAGCAGATTCTCCACCCCGACCGCGGCGATAAGACGGCCGTCACTCTGCAGGTGCGTGTTGCGTGAGCCGACGAGCAGATGCTCGCCGACACACGTATTGCCTTCCGCGTCGGCGTCCAGTTGCTCGGACACCGCCTTCCAGGAACCGATGTCGCTCCAGTGGAAATCGGCACGCAGCAGTCTGATATTCGAGGCATGCTCCATGACCGCGTAGTCTAGAGACACGTCGGGCAGGCTGGTGAACGCCTCGGGCGAGAACCGCACCTCGTCGCCCCCGCCGTTGTCTCGCCGCCCCTCGCGCCAGACCGCGTTCGCGGCGGCCATGACCTGCGGCGCATGCTGCTCCAGCGCGGCGATGATCGAGGACGCGCGGAAGCAGAACATGCCGCTGTTCCAGACGAAGTTACCCGCGGCGAGATACTCCGTGGCCCGCGCGACATCGGGCTTCTCCACGAACCGGCGCACCGTGAAGCCGCCGTCCGGATGCGCGTCGCCGAGCTCGATGTAGCCGAATCCGCTCTCGGGCGCCGTGGGCTGGATACCGAACAGCACCAGATCGCCTCCGGCGGCCAGCCGGGTGGCCTCACGCGCCGCCTGCCGGAACGCCGCTTCGTCGGGAATCAGGTGATCCGCCGGCAACACCAGTATCACAGGATCGCCCCCCTGCTCGGCGGCCGCAAGCGCAGCCAGCGCGACGGCCGGCGCCGTGTTGCGCCCCATGGGCTCGAGGATCTGGATGAGCGGCTGATGACCCAGCCCCGGCGTGGCCCTGACCTCCTCGCGGGTCTTGAATCCGTAGGCTTCGTTGGTGACGAGCATCAGCGGGCCGTCCGCGAGCGGCGCCTGCGCGGATCTGCTCGCCGGGGCGGTGGCGGCCGGGCTCGGCGACGACGCGTCGGCTCGCCCGCTGCTCTACGTGGACGCGCGATCCGAGGGCGGGCACGTCCTCGCCTGGGAGGAT
>JAUIAI010000854.1 GCA_030425615.1 Gammaproteobacteria bacterium | reverse complement strand
CCTGGCTCGAGGACCAGTTCCCCTACGCGATGGTTCTTCTGACCGACATGCTGATCGCCGTGCTGTTCGCGGCAAGTCTGCACTTCATCATGGGTCCGGGCGGCATGCATTCGTTCGGTCATGCCGCCTATTTCGGACTCGGCGCCTACGGTGCGGGGCTCGCCCTGGTCGCCGGTGGTCTGCCGATGACGGCGGCTCTCGTCGTCGCGCCGATCGTCGCCGGTGTCGGAGCCGTTCTGTTCGGGTGGTTCGCGGTACGCCTCAGCGGGGTGTATCTGGCCATGCTCACGCTCGCGCTCGGCCAGATCGTCTGGGGCGTGGTGTTCCAGTGGGACGACTTCACCGGCGGTTCGAACGGATTGATCGGCATCTGGCCGGCCGCCTGGGCGAGCGAGCGCGCGGTGTTCTACGGTCTGACGCTCGCGCTCACCGTCATCGGGGTGGCGATGCTCTGGCGGGCCCTGCAGGCACCGTTCGGTTACGCCATGCGCGCCGTCCGTGACTCGCCCCTGCGCTCCGAGGCCATCGGGATCGATACGCACCGCGCGCAATGGTCTGGTTTCATCCTGGCCGGGACCGTGTGCGGCGTTGCCGGCGGGTTGTTCGCATTCTCCAAGGGCAGCATCTCTCCGGATCTCATCGCTGTCGGACGCTCGATCGACGGTCTCGTCATGGTGTTGCTCGGGGGTGTCCAGGCGCTCACGGGCCCCCTGGTCGGCGCCTCCCTGTTCGTCTGGCTCGAGGACACCTTCGCCCGTGAGACCGACTACTGGCGTGCGATGCTCGGCGGGGTGATCCTCCTGCTCGTGTTGCTGTTCCCGGGTGGCGTGGCCGGCAGTCTCAAGCGCAGGTTCATGCGCGAGGAGTCCGAGTGAATCCGGGGCCGGCAATCCTCCAGGTCGAGCGCCTGGCCAAGTCCTTCGGCGGCGTGAAGGCCGTGGGAGGCGTGACCTTCCACGTCATGCCCGGCGAAATGGTCGCGCTGATCGGTCCGAACGGCGCGGGCAAGTCCACCTGCTTCAATATGCTCAACGGTCAGTTACGGCCGGACGCGGGCTCCGTCCGTCTGGCCGGGCGGGACATCACCGGTCTGGCGCCCCGTCACGTCTGGCGCCTCGGCGTGGGCCGGACGTTCCAGATCACGGCGACGTTCGGCTCGATGACCGTTCGCGAGAACGTGCAGATGGCCCTGCTGTCGCACAATCGTCAGTTGCGCCGCCTCTGGCGGCCCGCGCGTGAACACCATCGCGTCCCGGCCGATGCGCTGCTCGAGCGCGTCGGAATGCGGGAACAGGCGGAGCGCGCGGCCGCCGTACTCGCCTACGGCGACCTCAAGCGACTGGAACTGGCGATATCCCTCGCGCATGCGCCGAAGCTGCTGCTGATGGACGAACCCACGGCCGGAATGGGGCCGGGCGAGCGGATCGAGCTCATGGCCCTGACGGAGAGCATCGCGCGGGCCAGCGGAATGGCGGTGCTGTTCACCGAACATGACATGGACGTCGTCTTCGGACACGCGGACCGCGTGCTCGTGCTCGATGGCGGCGAACTGATCGCCGAAGGCGATCCGGGCCGGGTGCGTGCCGATCCACGCGTGCGCGAGGTCTATCTGGGTTCCAGGGCCGAACGATGACCGGTTCGATTGATCCGCCCCGGGGTCGGGAGCCCCGGTTCCCGTCCGACGGCGCACCGCCCGACGGTTCCGCGGCGTCGACGTTCCCGGGGGTTGACGAGTTGCTGCGGGTCGAGGGGGTACAGACGTACTACGGGCGGGCGCACATCCTTTTCGACGTCTCCCTCACGGTGCGGGCCGGCGAGGTGGTGGTGCTGCTCGGTCGCAATGGTGCGGGCAAGTCGACGACCATGAAGTCGATCATGGGGCTCGTCACCCCGCGGCAGGGGAGCATTGCGTTCGAGGGGCGACGCATCGAGCGGCTGCCGCCGTTCCGGATCGCACGCCTCGGACTCGGCTACGTTCCCGAAGAGCGTCGTGTGTTCGCGGGGCTGACCGTGCGCGAGAACCTCGAGATCGGCCGCCAGCCCGCGCGCGGAACGGCACAGCCCTGGACATGGGAGCGTATCGGCAG
>JAUIAI010000853.1 GCA_030425615.1 Gammaproteobacteria bacterium | reverse complement strand
CGGCACGAGGTCCTCGGCCAGCGACGAAGCGCCGCCCGACACCAGCAACAGCAGATGGCTACCGGCGGGCAGCCCCTCAACGGTTTCGCGCAGGGCGCGCCCTCCGACCAGGCTGCGGGCATCGGGAACCGGGTGCGAGGCTTCAAGAACCTGGATATGCGCGGGTAGCCCCTCACCATGGCCATCCTTGGTTACGACCAGCACGGGCACATCGCCAAACCGCTCTGCCGCCGCGCGCGCCATCGCGCCTGCGGCTTTTCCAACGGCCAGTATCTGGTCGGGGCGGCCCATGCCTTGAAGATCCGGGGCACGCGGAATCTCGCGGTCTCGTTTTTCGGTGACGGCGCGATCAACCGGGGGCCGTTCGGCGAGAGCCTGAACTGGGCGTCGGCGTATGGCCTGCCGGTGCTCTTCGTGTGCGAGGACAACCAGTGGTCGGCCACCACGCGGACCTCCGACATGTCCGCGGGGGAAGGAGCCGCGGCACGTGCCAGGGCGTATGGCGTGCAGGCGGAGACGGTCGACGGCATGGATTGCGAAGCCGTCTACCGTCTGGCCGGGCGTCTGATCGATGAGATCCGCTCCGACGGTCGACCGCGGTTGTTGCATGCGCTGACCTACCGGTTCACGGGTCACGTCTCGGTCGATCCGGCCGGCTATCGTGATCCCGCGGAGGTCGCTGCCGCGCGCGAGCGCGATCCGATCGTGATCGCGCGTGCACGGTTCGAGGCGCAGGGCATTGAGCCTGGCCGTCTCGACGCCCTGGAGCAGGCAGCGCGTGCCGAGATCGAGCGTGCCGTCGCGGCTGCCGAGAACGCGCCCTGGCCGTCACTGGAGACGAGCCGTCAGGAGGTACAGGATCTGGCCTCCCCCGATTGGACCTGAACCCGAGCGCACTCATGACCGAAACGAAACTGACCTATGCCGAAGCCGCTGCCCGCGCCCTGCGCGATTCGCTCGAGGCCGATGAATCGGTCGTTGCCCTGGGTGAGGACGTGGGCCGGGGCGGTATCTTCGGCCAGTACAAGGGTCTTGCCGAGGCGTTCGGCAGCGGCCGTGTGATCGACACGCCGATCTCCGAAGCGACGATCGTCGGCGCGTCGGTGGGCATGGCGCTGGCAGGCCTGCGACCGGTGGTTGAGATGCGCGTCATCGACTTCGCCCTCTGTGCGATCGACGAGATCGTCAATCAGGCTGCGAAGAATCGCTTCATGTTCGGTGGGCAGGGACGCGTGCCGGTGGTGCTGCGCCTGCCGAACGGAATCTGGACGGCGTCGGCGGCGCAGCATTCGCAGTCGCTCGAAGCCTGGTTTGCCCATATTCCCGGCCTCGTGGTCGTGGCGCCTTCTTCTCCGGCCGACAACTATCACCTGCTGCGCGCCGCGATCGCTTCCGACGATCCGGTCATCTATCTCGAGCACAAGGAGCTCTGGGGAGAGTCTGGTCCGGTCGTTCCGGACGACGCGGAAGCGGCAGTTCTGGGCCGGGCTCGCACGCTGCGTGCGGGCGACGACGTCACGATCGTGAGCTGGAGCAAAGCGGCGCGCTGGTCGCTCCAGGCCGCTGACACACTCGCCGGGGAGGGTATCTCGGCCGAGGTGATCGATCTGCGCACCATCTGGCCGTGGGATCGTGATGCGGTCATCCGCTCGGCGTCTCGCACCGGACGCCTCGTGGTCGTGCACGAGGCCGTCCAGACCGCCGGATTCGGCGCCGAGGTCGTTGCCACGGTCGCGGAGCAGGCCCCCGCGGGGTCGGTACGGTTCGCTCGCGTTGCGCCGCCGAGGCTGCCCGTCGGCTATTCGCCCGGCCTGGAGGCGGAGGTCCGGTTGGACGCCGCCGTCATCGCCGATCGTGTCCGGGCGTGGATGTCGTCTTGATCCGGGCTGCGCGGTGTGCGGCAGGCGTGGGCATCATGTCACCGGTGAGCCTGCAGAGCGGTCGGTCGCGACGATGAACGTGTGGTGGGTTCGCGGCCGCACGCTGTTTCTGGCGCTGGCGGCCGGGGCGGCGTTCGCCTTCGTGGGCAGTCCTCTGCCCTGGCTGATCGGCCCGCTGCTGGTGACCGCAGCGGCAAGGCTCGGTGG
>JAUIAI010000852.1 GCA_030425615.1 Gammaproteobacteria bacterium | reverse complement strand
GCCGCCCTGTCAGGCGTACCCGGCGAGACACTGGGTGCGTTGGCCGTCCCCCTGAGCCTGCCGTTCTGGATGGCGACCGGGCTGCTCGCCCTGCGCATCGCGCAGGTTTCGGCCCCGGTTCGCGACCGGATCCTGGTGGTGGCCGGTTATGTGCTGATCCTCTCGCTCGGACTGCTCGTGGTCGGTACGGGTTTGTCCTACGAACTCACCGGCGCGCTTTCCGGCCTTCTCGTGGTCGGTTTCGGGGCCTGGCGGGGCCGTTCGCAACGCGCGGCGGCCCCTCTCGCCGCGTCCGTTCCCCCCCTGGATCCGGCAATCCGCCCCCTGCCGCCCCGTGCCGTGGCCGCTTCAGGCACGACATCGGAGCCCTCGACCCGGGCGGCGCTCGCACCGCTGATCGTGCTGCTCGCGGGACTCATCCTGTTCCGGATGCCCGGTCCCGTCGCGGACTGGGCAGCCACCGCCGCGGCACTCGAACTCACCGGACCGGGTGCGCGGTTCGCGCCGATCGGGCACCCCGGCAGCTGGATGCTGATCGCCGCGGGCGTAGGCCTAGCCGTTCTGCCCGAAGCGCGCCGGGGCATGCGGCAGCAGGCGCGTGACATCCTGGCGAACTGGTCGAGCGCGGCGGCCGTGGTGGCCGGGTTCCTCGTGTTCGCGAGCCTGATGTCCGCCGCGGGCATGACGGCCCATCTGGCGGGCGCACTCACCCGCTGGCTCGGCGCGGGTTATGTCTGGCTGATCGCACCCATCGGGGCATTGGGCGGTTTCCTGACCGGAAGCAATACCGGCAGCAATGCGATGCTCATGCCCATCCAGCTGGCGGGGGCGGCATGGGCCGGCGTGCCGGCGGACTGGGCGGCGGCCGCACAGAACGCGGCCGGCTCGAACGCGACGCTGGCCTCGCCCGGCCGCCTCGTCCTGGCAACGCGGCTGACGGGATGCGCGGGTGCCGAGCGGCGCCTGCTGTTCGCGCTGGCACCGGTGATCGCTTTCGGCACGGCGGGGACCGCCGTCGTGCTGGTGCTGTGCGGCCGCACTTCCTGAGCCGCGGGCCCGCGACTTCAGACGGGCGGATCGTCGTACAGCTTGTAGATCGCCAGGGTATCGAGTTCGCCATGGCCCCGGGACACCAGCGCGCGGTAGACGCTGGACGCCTGCGCGGTCATCGGAACCGGCGTCTGCAGCGAACGGCTGAGGTCGATCGCCATGTCCAGATCCTTGAGATTCACCCAGGCATAACCGGTCGGCGGGTCGAAGGCGCGCAGACGCATCTGCTCCCAGTGATGCTGCAGGATCGCGCTGTCGGCATAGCCTCCGGCCAGGGCCTGCGGGATGCGCGAGGCATCGAGGCCGCTCTTCTCGGCAACGCGCAGCGCCTCGGCCACAGTGCAGAACGTATTGAGCACCAACATCTGGTTGATGACCTTCGCCACCTGCCCGCTGCCCACCGGCCCCAGGTGCGTCCAGTTGCCCGCCAGTTCGTCGAGCAGCGCTGCGGCGCGCGCGACGTCGTCGTCTGAGCCGCCGACCATCACCGTGAGCCTGCCGGCCTCCGCGGCGGGCGGGCCGCCCGACATCGGCGCATCCACCCAGCCGATCCCGTGAGAAGACGCGAGCCGTTGCGCCAGGTCACGCGTGGCCGCCGCGTCGCAGGTCGAGAAATCGACGACGAGCGCATCGCGACGCCAGGCCCCGCCGACCGCCTCGAGCACCTCTCGTACCTGGGTCAGGCCGTTGACGCACAGACAGACGCGGTCCGCAGCGGCGGCCACCTCGGCAGGGTCGGAGGCGACCTTCATGCCGGCCGCGGCGAGCGCGTTCCTCCGGTCCTCGTCCCGGTCGTAGCCGACGACGCCGAAGCCGGCCGCCAGCAGGCGCCCGACCATTGGCCGGCCCATCAGCCCGAGCCCGATGAAGCCTACCTCTTCGTTCGATGCCATGCCTTCTCCTCACTCTGTTCGAGTCGCCGAGAGTAGCAGGCGCGCACCCGAAGCACCGGTCCTACAATGGGCCGTCCGTCGCGCGTACGGGCGAGCCGGACCGCCTGGTCAGCGCGCGCACGGTTCCCCCCGCGGAGTCCCGGAGGAG
>JAUIAI010000851.1 GCA_030425615.1 Gammaproteobacteria bacterium | reverse complement strand
CGCCGATCCTGGCGATCTGCAACGACTGCGGGTCCGTCGACGAGCACACGGCGCCTGGCATCCTGTCGCGACTGTCCCGGCTCACCGAGACAACAGGGTTTCATGCACGACGCCTCGTCGTCGAGATCCATGGCCTGTGCCGCACCTGCTCGACGAACCACTGACCCGGGAGAACCCGATGAAGCTCATCCGAACAGCATTCCTGGCGATGTTCATCGCCGCACCCGTCGCCGCCCAGCAGCATGGCCACCGGCAGGCGGCTGCCCACGAGCACGGTATCGGTGCGCTGGACGTCGCACTCGAGGGCAACACACTGGAACTGATGCTTCGGGCGCCGGGCGCGGACATCGTCGGTTTCGAACACGAAGCGAAGAGCGATGAGGACCGCGCCCGGGCCGAGGCCGCGCGCGAGAAACTCGCTTCACCCCTGAGCCTCTTTTCGCCGCCCCTCGAAGCCGGCTGCGAGGTCGGTTCGGTCGAGGTGGAGCTCGAAGGCCTGGCGAAAGATCACCATGCTTCCGATCGCGGGAAGCACGCTCACGACGACCACGAGAAATCCGGAAAACATGCGCACGATGATCACGAGAAAGGGGCGCGTACGGATTCACACAGCGAGTATCACGCACACTATCGCTACACCTGTTCCAACCCGGCGGCGCTGACCCACCTGGCGCTGCCCTACTTCGAAGCCTTCCCCAACGCGCGTGAGCTCGAGGTCCGCATCGTTTCTGCGACCGGCGCCACGAAGGCGGAAGTCGAGCGCGACGAACCGCGCCTGGAACTCGAGGGCAGGCTATAGTCCGGTCGTCCCGGTACTGCACGGGCGTCGGGCCGGTCGCTGTCGTCGACCTGGGGGCCTGCACCGCCCATGGCGCTTCGTTGATGCCCGCGTCGATCCTTCTCGAACAGGTTTTCCATCAGTGGCCCGGCGCGAACGGCTTCACGCTTCGCGTGCCCAGCCTGCGGGTCGATTCCGGGGAACGCGTCCTTCTGCTCGGGGAGAGCGGGTCCGGCAAGTCGACGCTGCTGTCCCTGATCTGCGGCACCCTGCCCGCGCGTGAGGGCCGCGTGCAGATTCTGGGGACCGACCTGGGAGCGCTCACGGCCCGCGAACGGGACCGCTTCAGGGCCGAATCCATCGGCATCATCTTCCAGCAGTTCAATCTCCTGCCGTACGCGACCGTCACGGACAACATCCGGCTGCCCCTGCGGTTCGCCCCCGAGCGCCGGCGACGGGCCGGCGAACCGCTGGCGGAGGCAGAACGGCTTTGCGACGCGCTCGGTCTGCCGCCCGCCGTCGTGCGTCAGCCCGCAGGGCGCCTCAGCGTCGGGCAGCAGCAACGGGTGGCCATCGCGCGCGCGCTCATCGGCCGGCCGCCGTTGATCGTCGCCGATGAACCGACGTCCTCGCTGGATGCGAACTCCCAGGCAGAGTTCCTGCGGCTGATGTTCTCCCAGATCGAATCTGCCGGAACCTCCCTGCTGATGGTCAGCCACGACGCGCGCCTTGGCGCGCAGTTCGATCGCACGATCGAACTGGCGGACATCGTCACGCGAGGCAATGCATGATGCTCCGCCTCGTTCTCGGTTCCCTGCGTGCGCGCACGCTCACCGTCGCGACGACGATTCTGGCCATCGCCGTGTCGGTGGCGCTGCTGCTGGCGCATGTGGGCGAGCGGCGCGCTGCGGCGCGAATCGATAGTGCCGTCGAGGACCATCTGGCGACCCGGGGTGAGACCTCGTTGTCCACAACGGCTGTGGGCGAGCGAATCCTCGGGAAACTCTGAGCGGTTTCTGAATCGTCTCGGCGTCGTCTCGGCGAGGTTCGTCACGCCGAGCGTGACCGGCTACGTGGGACTCGCGGGACATCGGTGGGCACGGCGGGAATCGCTACGAGCGGGAACAGTGCGCACACGGCGAAAGCCGCCGGATAGCCGGCGATGCCGATCAGGCCGCCGAACAACGGCGGCACGATACCGGCGGTGAACAACTGGCTGGTGTTCTGGGTTCCCAACGCCCGGCCGCTCCAGAAAGGCCCGGCGATCTCGGCAATCGCGGTGAAGGCCAACCCATTGTCGGAGACGGTGACCACCG
>JAUIAI010000850.1 GCA_030425615.1 Gammaproteobacteria bacterium | reverse complement strand
TTCCCCCGAGGCTGCCCTCGTCCACGAGCATCAGGGTGCCGGCACGCAGGTGCAGCGTGGCGTGGCACCGGGCCACGCGCCAGCTCTTCAACGGCAGCTCACAGCCGTGATGACGCCCGATGCGCACCGGGAAAGAGGACAGTTCGACCTGACGGGTCGACTCGCCGGGCATCTCGACGAGGAACCGGTGTCCTGGCGGCGCTGCAGTATTCATTCCAGCCATTGCAGACGTCCAAGGATGGGCGCGCCTTGTGTCTCCCGCGAAACCGACTGATCAGCCGCCCGTGCGGGGCCCGTGAGGTCCCCACGGGAGGACCCGGCAGGTCCGCGCCGGTCGGTTTCGATCGGCGCCCGCGGCACGGCCGCCATGTCCGACGCCGGGAAGGTGACCGATGCGGGGGATGCGACGGATGAACGCACGGCAGGCTGTTCCACGGTTTCCAGGCTTTCCGGCGTCGGGACCGGCGCCCACATCTGCCGTGGCACGTCGTCCACGAAGCGTGGTGTCACGAAGACCGCGAGGTCGGTCTGACGAGAACGGAACTCACGAGAGCGGAAGAGATGGCCGAGAATCGGTATGTCGCCGAGCCCGGCGACCTTGTCGACATGGCGAGAGCTTTCTTCGGACAACAACCCGGCGATCACCATTGTCTGCTGCTCGGCGATCTGGATTTCGGTTTCGGCGCGACGCTTGATCAGGCCGGGGACGTCGCGCACCTGGACTTCGAAGTCGACGGACGACACCTCGGTGGCGATGCGCGCGGCGATCAGACCGCCGGGCATCGCCGTCGGTGAGAAGTCGAACTTGATTCCGTACTCCTTGAAACTCACCGACACTGTTCCCAATCCCGCGGCCATCGGTATGGGAAGCTCGCCACCCGCGATGAACTTGGCGCTGCCGCCGCTCCGGCAGGACAGCCTGGGTTCGGCCAGGACCCGCGCCTGGCCCTCCTCGACGAGGAAGGTCAGCACCGAGGTGATCGAGCCGGCCAACGTGAGAGTGCTGGCGAAGGGGCTCACGAGATCGCCGACGCGTTGGCCGATCGCGGCAGCCAGTCCTTCGCGCGACAGCGACTCGCTTCGATGAATGTCACCGATGACGCCGAACGAAGGCCCGTTCGCGGAACCCGACCAACGCACGCCGAGGCGCTTCAGTGCGCTCTTCTTGATCTCGACGAACTTGACGTCCATGGCGATCATGCGCGCGCTGTCCGCCCCCGTGGCGAGGTCGAGGACCTCGGGAAAGCGCTTGGCGATCGCCTGGACCTTGGCGACCTGTGCGGCGCTGAGATCCTGACCGTCGATGACCACCGATTCGCCCGCGAGCCGCGCCTGCAGGTTGGGGGCCACGCCCAGCATGTCGCGCACCGACTCATAGCGGCGCGCCACGGCGTCTCCGACGACGTTGATCAGGTAGCGGCGCAACGGTCCGCGCCTCGGCCAGATGTGAAGGCTGCTGCGGCCGCTGATCTCCGGCAGCACCAGCACCTGCCGGTCATCCAGCGCCGTTGCCTGGATCACCTTGCCGTTGCCGACCGCGATGCGCCTCACCGGGCCGGTGTCGAGCACATGGGCCCTTCCGATCGTCAGCGTCAGTTCGGGGACGTCGGGCGATGCCGCTGCCGTGACTTGCGCGTCCGCGCTGCGGGCGGACATCAGGAACAACGGCCCTACGAGGCATGACGCCCAGATCAGCCCACGCGGGATGCCGGCGGCCGTTCTGCACCAGAATGTGAGCCCGCGAATCATCGCTGCGCTCCCGAAGACGCTGCCGAGACGCGGATCGGGCCCGTACCGCCGACGATGATCTCCGGGGTCGCCAGTTCGACGCTTCCCGGGCCCGGCTCGGGGAGTCCGAGGAGAGTACCGAGATCGAGCGGTGCCTGCGGCATGTCGACCCTGTCTTCAGGATGGCGCAGCAGTGCGGTGAGCCGCCCGCTGCGCTGCGCGAGAACGAGCTTCTGAGCCTGCAACGGCGTGACCTCCACGGTGATCGCGCGAAAGCCGGGCGCACCAGACCCGATCCCGGGGTCTGTGCGCACCGACGAGCCCGTGGCCAGTACGTTGAGGTCCTGCATCAACGGCGCGGCGACGGGT
>JAUIAI010000849.1 GCA_030425615.1 Gammaproteobacteria bacterium | reverse complement strand
GATGATCGAGCTGGCCGCGCGGTACACGATCGCCCGGATGATGGAGCGCGACGACTTCACGCGGCGTTACAGGGCGGGTGTGGCGATCTCCATCCACGAGTTCCTGTACCCGCTGATGCAGGGCTACGACTCCGTGGCGTTGCGCTCCGACCTCGAACTGGGCGGAACCGACCAGAAGTTCAATCTGCTGGTGGGCAGAGAACTCCAGCGCGAGTACGGTCAGGAGCCGCAATGCATCCTCACGATGCCGCTGCTCGAAGGGCTGGACGGCGTGGAGAAGATGTCGAAGTCCAAGGGCAACACTGTGGGGATCACGGATTCACCGGACGAAATCTTCGGCAAGCTGATGTCGATCTCGGACGTTCTCATGTGGCGCTACTACGAACTGTTGTCGGCGCGATCCGAGGCCGAGATCGGCGGCTTGCGTCGCGAATGCGAGGCGGGCCGCAATCCGCGCGACGTCAAGCGCGAGTTCGCGATGGAGATGGTCACCCGCTTCCACGACGCCGGCGCGGCGCACGGGGCGGCCGAGCGTTTCGAGGCGCGGTTCCGGCACGGCGCGCTGCCCGACGATATGCCGGAGATCCGCGTCGAAGGAGCTCCGCTCGCACTGCCGGCGATGCTGCGCGCCGCCGGGCTCGTCGCTTCGGCCAGTGAAGCCGGCCGGCTGATCGACCAGGGCGGCGTGCGGATCGACGGCGAGCGGGTGTCCGAGCGCGCGCATCAGGTGGAGGCGGGGTCCTACGTGGTCCAGGTCGGTAAACGCCGCTTCGCGCGGGTCACCGTGAAGTGATCGCACTGCTGCAGCGGGTCACCCGTGCGTCGGTCGACATCGCGGGCGAACGGGTCGCGGAGATCGGCCCCGGGCTGATGGTGCTCGCGTGTGCCGAGCGCGAGGACGACGAACGGGTGGCGGCGGATCTGCTGGACCGTGTCTTCGGCGACGAACGCGGCCGCATGAACCGCTCGCTGCTGGATCTGCGCGAGAGTCGCCCGGATCGACCGGGCGCTGCTGGAGGGCTCCTGCTCGTGCCGCAATTCACCCTGGCGGCGGACACCCGCAGCGGCCTTCGGCCGAGTTTCACCCCGGCGGCCGGGCCCGAGCTGGGCCGGCGGTTGTTCGAGGCGCTCGTCGAGGTGGCGCGAGAGCGGCTGCCGGATACCCAGTGTGGCCGTTTCGGGGCCGACATGCAGGTGGCGCTGGTCAATGACGGGCCGGTGACGTTCTGGCTTCGCCGGCCATGAGCGACCCTGCGGCTTCCTCCGGGAATCCCCGGCCGGCCCCGGACTCCGGCAGACTTGCCAAGCGCTGCGGTGTGACTCGCCGCGGCGGGCCATCTTCAGGATCAGAGGTGTCCAATGCGCGTGCGTAGTGAATCCTTCGTCGACGGCGGTCCGATGCCGGAAGAACTGGCGTTCTGCCGACTCGAGGCTCCGGGGCGGCTTGCATTCGCGGGTAACCGGAACCCGGACCTGCGGTGGTCCGATCTTCCTCCCGGGACGCGTTCGCTCGCCGTCATCTGTCACGATCCGGATGCTCCCGCGAGCGTGGAGGACGTCAATCAGGACGGGCGCGAGGTGCCTGCCGACACGGAGCGGGTCGACTTCTATCACTGGGTCGTCGTCGAACTGCCCGTGGACCTCGAGGGGCTGCGGGCCGGCGAGTTCAGTCACGGTGTCACGCCCAAGGGCAAGGGCGGGGCGGCCGGCCAGTACGGGGCGCGCTCGGGAATCAACGACTACACGGGCTGGTTCGAGAACGATCACGACATGGCGGGCGAGTACTACGGTTACGACGGTCCGTGCCCCCCCTGGAACGACAGCATCGTGCATCGTTACGTCTTCACGGTGTACGCCCTGGACGTCGAGCGTCTGGTCGATCTGCACGGCCGCTTCAGCGGTGCCGATGCCCTGAAGGCCATGGGTAAGCACGTGATCGGGTCGGCTTCGATCACTGGTCGGTATTCGTTGAATCCCCGGCTGCCTGCCGGTTGACGATTGCCGGGGCTTCCACGGAACGCCGGCCACGCACCCGGGGCCGCCTGCTAAAATCGCTGGTTTTTCCTCAGGAACCGTGCCATGTTCGATATCGATCGCACGCTG
>JAUIAI010000010.1 GCA_030425615.1 Gammaproteobacteria bacterium | reverse complement strand
GCGTTGCCAGCGGCACTGATCGCGATGGCCGTCTGGGTGAACGCCTGCCTGTCGCGGCGCGGCGGTGCCGGAGCGCGCGTTCTGTTCGGGCTCGTCGTCCTGGCCTGGGGGGCGGCGCTCGTGATGTCGTGGCGCGACCGCGGGTTGCCGGACGCACCGCCGCCGCGGCCGGAGTTCGCGGTGCTTCGCGAGGCGCTCGCGCAGCCCGTCGACGGCGGCACGCTCGCGCAGTGGCTGCGCGCGCGCACGGACGCGAATCACGGTCTGCTGGCGGCCGACGGCCAGGTGCTCGGCATGCTGCTGGCGCGGCCGGTGGCGGCCCTGACCGAGCCGGCGTATTCGCACACGGTCTGGACCGAGGACGCAGCCCGCGCGCTGGGCTGCCGTGTCGGTGCGCGCTGGCTGGTGGTGTTCCCGGCGCTGCTGCCCGCGCAGGCGCGAACCCGCCCGCCCGCGGACGTGATCGCCCGGATCGCACGCGGGGACACGCCGGCCGACTGGCCGGTGGTGCTGGAGGCGTCCGGCGTGCGGATTCTGGCGGTCTGCAACTGACCGGACACCGACGGCGCCGCTACGGCGCAGGGACGCGACCGCGCCATTCGTCGGAAACACAAGTTGACCTCGCAAAGCGTGCGTTTGTACTTGCACGCCCGCTCGGGACGGCCTGATACTCGCGGCGTTTCGTCCTCAATTTTGACCATAAATGAGCCTCCCTCTTGGGTCGTCACGCCTGGCGTCAGACGACCTGGTTTCTGTTGTCATCACGGTGTACAACGGCGCGGACTACGTCGCGGCCGCGATCGATTCCGCCCTGGATCAGCGCGATGCACGGGTGGAGGTCGTTGTCGTGGACGATGGTTCGACGGACGGCTCGCCGGCCATCCTCGCGGCCTTCGGAGACCGGATCCGGCTCGTCACGCAGCGCAACGCGGGGGTTGCGGCCGCGGTGAACGCCGGGGTGCGCGCGGCCCGCGGCATCTGGATCGCCTTCCTGGACGCGGACGACGTGTTCGACCCGATGAAGGTCAGCCGCCAGCTCGCGGCCTGCGGTGGGTTCGATTTCTCCTACACGGATTCGCTGTGCGTGGGCGAGGATCTCGCGGAGCCGGTGCTGCGCAGCAGCTTCGAGCCACCGTATCAGGGTGACGTGCTCGATGCGCTGCTCGTGCGCAACTTCGTGGTCAAGTCCACCGTGATGCTCAGGCGCGCGCTGTTCGAGGCGGTGGGCGGCATGGACGAAACCTACCGCGGTGTGGACGACTGGCCGTGCTGGATCAAGTGCGCCGTGCGCACGCGCTTCGGCTATCTGCCCGAGCCCCGCACGGTGTACCGCTTCCGAACGGATTCGCTGTCCACCAAGACCCGGCTGACCGTCAGGGATCACCTGCGGGTCATCGACTGGGCCTTCGGCCCGGGCGGCCCGGGCGAGTCCAGGGCCGCGCTCAGGAGCCGCGCGGAATCGGAGTCGTACGGTATCAATGCCGATTTCGCGCTGCGCGCGGGCGACTGGCGGCACAGCCTGAGTTGCGCGCTGTCGGCGGCACGGCGCATGCCCACGACGCTCGAGCACTGGAAGCGCGCCGCCCGCGCGCTGGCGATGCCGCTGGGGGCCGCCGGCTGAGAGGGACGGGCCGCCCGCGTCAGCGGGGCGGGCCCACGCGCAGCACGTGCACGAGCGGATGCTTGCCGTCGCTGTCGCCTTCGCGCTGGGTGACGAAGACGCGCCCGGTGGCCGGGTCGTGCGCCACGCCGCCGATGCGGTGCTGGTCGTCGCGCTCGAACGGCAGGGAGAGCGGCCAGACCGCGTACGGCTCCAGCGAGTGGGGCGGGCGTTCGCCGCGGGCCACCGCGGCGAGATCGGCCGCGTCGTAGGCCCAGATGCGGTACTCGTACGGATAGCCGTGCGTGCCCTGGTCGGCCTTGGCCGGATCCCTGCACTGTTCGCCGTCGCCGTAGCAATAGGGGCCGGTGCCGTGGCGGCCGAAGAACAGCACGCTGCGGGTGCCGGCCACGAACGCGGCGCCGCCGATCTCGGAGGAGAAGTTCCAGACCGGGTTTCGCACCTCCAGCGGAGCGAGCGGTGCGTTCAGCGGATAGCCCACCAGCAGGCGCGCGCGCGGTTGCCGTTCCGGGTCGATCAGTGCCCGAGGGTCGAACACGGCCAGCGTGGGGCCGTTGGAGGCGTTGCCGGCGATCGGGACTCCGGTCAGGCCGGTGAGCGCGGCGCCGCCCAGCGCGGCCTGCCAGGCGGGCGGCACCGCGGTCATGTAGCCACCGAGCCAGCGCGCGGGGGTGGGCCCGCCCAGTCGCACCGGCCCGCGCACGGAGCCGGGGCCGGTGGTCAGGTCGCGGGGCCGGCGGAAGTGCGAGGCGACCTGCTGACCGGCGCTGTCGTAATAGTGGAACGCGCCGAGCAGCAGTGAATCGCCCACACGAAGCTGGCCGGCGATGCGGGCCTGCTCCCGGTTCGGCGGGTCGCTGATGGCGCCCAGCCGGCCGCCGGTGGCGTCCGTGGGGCCCTGCAGAAGCCGCGCGCGCGGCAGCTCGTCGGCGCTCGGGGCCTGACGGGGCTGCGGGATGGAGATCTCGGCCGTGAGCTGGTGCCAGTCGTGCGCGATCAGGAACAGCGAGTCGCGTCCGGCGTCGTAGGCCAGCGCGTTGCCGCCGAAGCGCAGACCCTCGTGGTCTTCCGTGCCGAGCACCGGCACCCGGAACGCGCCCAGGTACCAGACGTCGCCCGCCTCTACACGCGGAACCGAGGCGAGCGCGGCGGCCGGTGCTTCGGCAGCGGGCAGGGGTTCGGAAGTCGCGCAGCCGCCGAGCAGCCCGCTCAAGGCCAGGCCGGCCAGCAGCGTGCGAAGCGCCCTCACGGATTCGCCCACTGCGCGGGAACCGGCACCGAGCGGTCGGCCCGGTTGCCCGCCAGCCGCACGTTGCTACCGTCGGGGCGCTGGATGGGCCGGTTCGCGATGTTGTTCTCGATGACCGCTCCGCGCGTGCCCAGGAACCGGTACTCGATGGACCACGGATAGCCGTGGCCGAAGTAGATCTGGTTGTCGCGCACAACGGCGCCGGCGGCGTCGATGAGCGCGATGCCGACGTCGGCGAACGGATCGCCGTTGTCGGTGTGCAGGATCAGGTTGTTGCGGATGATGCCGTCCGAGTGCGGCCGGCCGCGCAGGCCGAAGCCGATGCCGCGGTCGCAGTCGATGATGGTGTTGTGCTCGACGACGTTGTCCGCGGAGTCAGACCAGAAGTGCACCGCGTACTGGGCGATCTCGCGCGAGGGGCTGGCGATGTCGCGGAACAGGTTGTTGCGCACCAGCCAGTTGCGTGCGCCGTGGGCGTCGATGCCGCCCACGTAGAACTGCGGCGCGATGCCGGCCGAGTAGCCGAACTCGCAGCCCTCGATGCGGCCCTGATCGGAGTACATGTCCGGCTGCGAGGGGTCGCGGCTCACCTTGAACAGCTGCTGCCAGGCATCGCGCAGGATGCAGTTCTCGAACACGACGCGGTCCACGTCCCGTTCGCCGGCCACCTGCACCAGGTGCAGCCCGGCGCGGCGAAGCGTGATGCCGGAGAAGGTGAAATCCGACGCGGCCACCCAGAGCAGGGTGCCCGGATCGGCGTTCTCGGCCATGCGGTCACCTTCGATGATCACCCGGCGCGGATCGCCGCCGGCCGAACGCAGGGTCACGCCCGGCACGGTGACGCCGAGGGTGTCGCGCAGCCGGTAGACGCCGTCGGCCAGCACCAGGGTGGCGGGCTGGCGGGTCTGGTTGATGCGGCGCATCGCCTCGTGCAGGGCGTCGACGTCGGCGATGTGCAGTTCGGGCGCTGCATGGGCCGGCACGGCCCAGGGGCCGAGAAGCCCGGCGGCCAGGAACGTGGCCGCCGCAACCCGTTGCATGCGGTTCGGATTCATGAAGCTGTCGGGGAGGATGAGCGGACCGGTGTCCGGCGGGCAGTGAGGCATTTTCCCAGCGATGTCCCGGGCGCGCAAAGACGCAGGTCACAAGAGGCGGTTCCCGGCCGCCGGGGGTCGGAAGTTTCGAGAGCGCCCGGCGGGCGTGATCAGCGGGTCACATCCACCTGCAGAACGTGAACGAGCGGATGCATCCCGTCGCTGTCGCCCTCACGCTGCGTGAGAAAGATCCGCCCGGTGGCGGGGTCGTGGGCGACGCCGCCGATGCGGTGTTCGTCATCGCGTTCGAACGGCAGGTTCAGGGGCCAGATCGCATAGGGGCGCAGGCTCTGCGGTGCGATCTCGCCGCGGGCCGCGGCCGCGAGATCGGCGGCGTCGTAGGCCCAGACCCGGTATTCGTACGGATAGCCGTGCGTGCCCTGGTAGGGCTTGACCGGGTCGTTGCACCGGGCGCCGGTACCGTAGCAGTACGGGCCGGTGCCGTGGCGGCCGAAGAACAGGACGCTGCGCGTGCCGGCCACGAACACCGCACCCCCGAGTTCTGACGACAGATTCCAGGTGGGGTTGGCATGTTCCAGCGGCGCGAGCGGCGCCTCCACCGGATAGCCGACGAGCAGGCGCGCGGCGGGCTGGCGGGCAGCGTCGATCAGCGCCTGCGGATCGAACACCGCCAGGGTCGGTCCGTTCGAGGCGTTGCCCGCGATGGGAATGCCGGACAGACCGGTGAACGCGGCCCCGCCGAGAATGCCCTGCCAGGCCGGCGGCACTTCGCCCATGTAGCCGCCCAGCCAGCGGGGCGGCGTCGGTCCGGCCAGCCGCACCGGACCGCGTACCGCGCCTGCCGCCGACAGATCCCGCCCACGACTGAAATGGGAAGCGACCTGCTCGCCCTCGGCATCGTAGTAGTGATAAGCGGCGACCAACAGGTGATCGCCCACGCGCAACTGGCCCGCGATGCGTGCCTCGGCCGGATTCGGGGGGTGACTGATGTTGCCCCGACGCCCGCCGAGCGCGTCCGCTGGCGCCTGCCGCAGCGTCGCGCGTGGCAGGTCGTCGGGTGAATCCGCAAGTGCGGGCGCGGGCACGGAGATCTCAGCCGTGAGCTGATTCCAGTCGTGCGCGAGCAGGAACAGGCTGTCCCGGCCGGCGTCGTAGGCCAGCGCGTTGCCGCCGAAACGAAGACCCTCTTCGTCCCGGGTGCCGAGCACCGGCACCCGGAAGCTGCCGACGAGCACGAGCTGTTGCTGCTGCACGAGCGGCTCCGCCGGCAGTACCGGCGGCGGTGTCGGCGACGAGCCGACCGTTCCCGGGCCGAGACCGCCGGGCGTCTCGCCGGTACTTGCCTGCGCCGCGGGCTCGGACCCGCCGGGCGAGCAGCCGGCGAGCAGCAGCGCCGTGAGCGCCGCTCCGGCGAGGCGCAGCGCCGCAGGCGGCAGCTTGGCGTGAAGCGCCCGAACCGGGCCCGGGTTGGTCATCGGCGGGGGTCGAGAAGGCGGGATTCCATTATCTTCCCGGGGGCTTTCGGGCCGCAATCCGCTGATTTCCGGCCGGTCGGACCCACCGTGCCGCTCATCAGACCGCGCTGCCGGCCGGGCGCGTCACCCCTTTGCGGCCCGGGATTGCCCGATAGAATCGTCCGGTCTCGATTCCGATCCTTCTCATGTCCACGTCCACCGCGAGCGTCGACCCCGGGGTTCCCGTGCTCATGCTCACGCCCCCGCCTTCGCACACCCTGCCTGCCCCCCAGCAGCATTCGCGGCTGGCCGGATCGCGGGCGCGCAGCGCGATTCGCAACGCGTTCACGATCGACGTCGAGGAGTGGTTCCAGGTCTCGGCCTTCGAGCACCGCATCGCACGCGAGCACTGGGGCGGGATCGACAGCCGCCTCGAGGGGGTCATGCGGCAGATCATGTCGCTGCTGGAGCGGCGCGGTGTGCGGGCCACCTTCTTCACGCTGGGCTGGATCGCCGAGCGACACGGTGCGCTGATCCGCGAAGTTGCCGAGCAGGGCCACGAGATCGCAAGCCACGGATTCGATCACCGGCGGGTCACCGCGCTGTCTCCGCAGGCGCTGCGAGAGGACGTGATCCGCACGCGCACACTGCTGGAGCAGGTGAGTGGCCAGGCCGTGACCGGCTATCGTGCGCCGAGCTTCTCGGTCTCGCCCGACACGCTCTGGATCTACGACGTGCTGGCCGAGACCGGTCACCGCTACAGCTCGAGCATTTTCCCGATCGCGCACGATCACTACGGTATTCCCGACGCCCCCCGGTTCGCGCATGCCCGCGCCTCGGGCATCGTCGAGATTCCGCCCACCACCGTCGTGCTGGGTGGACGCAACCTGCCGGCCGCCGGCGGCGGCTACTTCAGGCTGCTGCCCTACGGGTTGAGCCGCGCGGCCATCCGGCGCATGCACGCGCGCGACGGCGAGCCCGCGGTCTTCTACTTCCACCCGTGGGAGATCGACGCCGACCAGCCCCGCATGACGGGCGTGCCGGCGCGGACCCGGTTCCGGCACTACGTGAACCTGTCGCGCATGCTCGCCAAGCTCGATCGCCTGCTGGTGGATTTCCACTGGGGCCGCATGGACGAGGTTTTCGCGGACCGCATCGGCGGGCGATGACCCCCGCGCCGACGGAACCGGGAGCGCTGATCGTCTTCTCGGACGACTGGGGTCGCCACCCCTCGAGTGCCCAGCATCTCGTCGCGCGTCTGCCCGGGCACTATCCGATCGTCTGGGTCAACACCATCGGCACGCGCGGGTTGCGGCTCGACCGCGCCACGTTCGACCGGGTGCTCGGCAAGCTCCGTCAGTGGGTCGGCGGTGGTGTGAGCGCGCCTGGCCCTGCGGCTGCGGCGGCGGTTGCGGCCGAAGCTACGGCTGCGAACGCCGGCCCCGGCGCGGCCCTGGCCGGACGCCTGCGGGTGCTGGCGCCGCGCATGTGGCCCGGGTTCGGTCGCCCCTGGATGCGTGC
Source organism: Gammaproteobacteria bacterium (assembly GCA_030425615.1). Taxonomy (GTDB): domain Bacteria; phylum Pseudomonadota; class Gammaproteobacteria; order Burkholderiales; family Burkholderiaceae_E; genus JAUIAI01. The sequence continues at coordinate 7,075 of JAUIAI010000010.1, read as the reverse complement.
ACTGAACGCGCGGATGATGGCCGCCTGCCTCGACGAGGTCCTGCCGACACTGCCGCGGCCCGTGGTGGTGCTGACCACCCTGCCGATCGTGGCCGATCTTCCCGGCCGGCTTCCAGGCCTGCGCTGGATGTACTACTGCGTGGACGACTTCAGCGTGTGGCCGGGCTATGACGGCGCCACGATGGCCCGCATGGAGGCCGACCTCGTCGCGCATCTGGACGGTGCCTGCGCGGTCAGCGAAACCCTCGTCGGGCACCTGGCACGTTTCGGGCTCGAGGCGCCCCTGCTGACGCACGGTGTCGATACGGCGTTCTGGCGCGAGGGCGCGGCGCAAGCGGTTCCCGAACTTCCCCGGGACGAGCCGGTGGTGTGCTTCTGGGGCGTGGTCGACCGGCGGCTGGACATCGGTTTCCTCCAGGCGCTGTCGGCACGCCTGGCGGGGCGGGCGCGCATCGTGCTGATCGGCCCGCGCGAGGATCCGGACCCCGCGCTGGACGATGTGGCAGGGGTGACGGTGCTGCCGGCGATGCCGATGGCACGCCTGCCGGCGGTGGCCGCGGCCTCGCGCGTGTTGATCATGCCGTACGCGGATCTTCCCGTGACCCGCGCGATGCAACCGCTCAAGTTGAAGGAGTATCTGGCCACCGACCGCCCCGTGGTGGTCAGGGCGCTGCCGTCGACACTGGCCTGGAAGGAGGCCTGCGACGTCTGCGCGCGGGCGGACGATTTCGCCGCGCGCGTGCTCGAGCGGCTAGACGACGAGCTGGCGCCGCCGGCGCAACGTGAGGCGAGGTCCGCCCTCGAAAGTGAAAGCTGGCAGGCCAAGGCCGCGTGGCTGGGCCCGTGGCTCTGCGACACGAGGTCGCGGAGGTCCTGACCGAGGTCGAGGCAGTCGCGAACGCGACTGGTGTGGAGGCCGCCGGGCGCGTGACCGCGTTCGGGGCAGCTTGGAACGTGACCCCGAAAGCGGCGGCCGCCCGAGGTCCGCCCGCGCGGAATGTGATCTGGATCACCGAACCTGTCGGCGCTCGCGAAACGGGCCGGACGATCCCACCTGATGGCTATATGCTGGTCGGTCACCCCGGCGTGGACGGGGCATGACGAGTGTTCAGGGAGGGATGACTCATGAAGAAGCTTCCAGTCCTGTTGCTGGTTGCGGCGCTGGCCGCCTGCGGCGGGGACGACGCCCCGGTGGCGGTGGATTCCGACAACGGCGACGTGGTGAATCCGCCGTCCGACGGCGGCGATGCGGGCGGCGATACGGGCGGAGACACCGGTGGAGACTCCGGCGACAACGGTGATGCCGGCGACGGGGGCGATTCCGGAAACGGCGACGGCTCGGGCGAACCGGTCACGCTGGACGCGGACATCTTCATGACCGCGTTCTGCGCCGATTCGCTGCCGGCTCGCGGCGCGCCGCTGGCCGTGGCCTTCCTGGAAGGTGCGGCAGGCACGCCGGCACCGACGATGTTCGCCGGTTCGGCCTGCCTCGGGACGCCGCCGGTGCTGTCCCTGACGTCGGGCGGTTTCTCGAGCCCGACACCCGCCGAGGCGTTGCCGCACTTCGGCGTCACGCTGAGTCTGTCCGGCAGCGTGTTGCCGCTGACGCCGGCGCTCGACATCATGGTCAACGTGGGCGGGCCTTCCGGGAGCGACCGGGTGTTGTCGGCTGCCTCGGTCACCACCGTCGCCGCCGGCGCGGGGCCGGTGCTGGACGCACCGCTCTGGCAGTGGCAGGCGGCCGGGGTCGATACGGGCACCGTGGCGTTCGTGCCGGAGTCGGCCGACGGGCCGGCGCCGGACGGCACCGCGGTGTTCCGTCTGTGCTGGCAGGCCCGGTTACCGGACCTGTCCCGCGACACGTGTCACGTGCACGCTCTGGACGACGGCCGCTGGCTCGGTGTGCGGATCGTGGACGCGCCGGGCGAGCCCGGGGAACGCGTGTTCGTCGGCTGGCGCTGAGCGGTGCGGGCCGTCCGGGCGGGGCCTGGTGCGAGCCGGGTCCCGGCCGACTCCGACCGGCCCGGGCGCGGCTTCAGCCCAGGCCCGGGACCACCCACGGTCCGACGCGGTCGACGACCGCGCGCGGCAGCCGCTGCCAGGTCTTGATCGCGAGCTGGTATTTCGGATTCAGCGGGTTGGTCTGGGGGATCTCGCCGCCCGGCAGGTACGGGAACTCGTAGGCCAGCGTGTGCGGCTCGAAGCCCCAGAGCTTCTTGAACTGGAACGAGCCGGTGCCGGCCTTGCTGCGACCGAAGTCGAAGCGGGTACAGCCGCGATCGCGCGCATGGCGCATCAGCGACCAGTACTTGAAGTCGTTGGCGTTCGTGCGCCGCGCGGCCGCCACCTCGCCCGCGTAGTACGCGAGCACCTCGCCGTGGTGGTAGAAGTTCAGGATGGCGCTCAGGTCGCGGCCCCCGGCATCGCGCACGGTGAGCACGTCCGCGGTGTCGGGAAAGGCGTCCAGCAGGGCATGGAAGAAGCGCCGCCCCAGCGCCGGCGTGCCGTGCGCGTGGGCGTTCTCGGCATACTGCTCGACGAAGCGGTCGGCGTCGCGGTTGACGTCCGCGCTCAGGCCGAGCGAGACGGCCTTGCGCACCACGTTGCGCCGCTTCTGCGGAATGCCCTTCATGGAATCCAGCTCGTCCGGAATCGGCGCGCGAAACGTGCTGTAGAGATCCTGCACGGGCGCGCCGTCGCAGACCGGGTCCAGCCCGCGCAGCTCGAGGTGGTCCGCGCCGACGGCACGCGCACGGGCGACGGCGGTGTCCACGAGCGCCCGCCGGACGTCGTCGTGATGGGCCAGCGGCCCGGCGTAGGCGCAGAAGGGCAGGCTGCACAGGCGGCGCGACCCGAGCAGGCCACGCACGCTCACCAGGGGCAGCAGGCCCACCAGCCGGTCGCCGGCGAAGGCGACCAGGCTCTCGTCCCCGTAGCCGAGCGTGCGGCCGAGCAGGCCGGGCCACTCGGCGCGATGGAAGAAGGTGCTGGCCTCGTGTGCCAGGCAGAACGCCTGCCAGGCCTGCGCATCGGCCGGGCCGGCGCGGCGGACGACGACGGCGTCCACGGGCGCGTGGGTCGCGGAGTCTGTCGCGGCGTCGGTCGCGGCGGGGGCGTCGAGAACCACCTCAGCGGCCGCTGGTGGCGTCCGAGGTCTGCTGCTGTTGCTGCTGGCGGGCGAGCGCGCGCGCCCGGGCGCGTTCGCGCTCGCGACGGCGGGATTCCACCAGCCGGCGTATCTCTCGCACGAGCACGCTCATGCCCTTGCGGATCTCGGTGTTGGACTGTTCGAGCGAGGTGATCCGGTTCTCGATCTCGAGCACCTGCTGCTCGGCCCAGACCGCGCTGGCCTGCGAGGTGGGCAGGGAGGCCCCGGCCGACCCGGTTTCGGCCGGGTCGCCCGTGTCGTCGACGTGGGCGAACTCGGCGCGCAGTTCGCGCAGCGCGGTCTCGACCTCGGCCTCGCCGACGGTGTCGAGCTCGTCGAGATAGGCGGTGATCAGCAACCGGTCGCAGAGCATGTTCAGCCGCCGGGGAATGCCTTGCGTGGCCGCGTGCAGGGCTGCGCAGGCCGCGGCGGAGAACTCGGGCTTGTCGGCACTGCCGCCGGCCCGCTGCAGCCGGTGCGCGATGTACGGGCCCACGTCCGCCTCGTCCAGGCCGGTGAGGTGATACGCGGCACCGATCCGCTCGCGCAGCCGGCGCATCTCCGGCGCGGCGAGCTGGGTGCGAAGCTCCACCTGGCCGACCAGCAGACACTGCAGCAGCGGCTGGTTGCCGTCGTCGAAGTTGGACAGCATGCGCAACTCCTCGAGCGCGCTCGCGGGCAGATTCTGCGCCTCGTCGATGACGAGCAGCACGTGGCGTCCCTCGGCGTGGCGGGCCAGCAGCCAGTCGCGCAGGGCCACGAGCAGGTCGGCCTTGTGCCCGCCCCGCACGTCCAGGCCGAACTCGAGGGCGATCAGGCGCAGCAACTCGTCGTGCTCGAGATTGGTGCTCACGAGCTGGGCGATCTCGTACGGACCCGGTGCGATGCGGCGCAGCGCCGCGCGCAGCAGCGTGGTCTTGCCGCTGCCGACCTCACCGGTGATCACGATGAAGCCCTCGGCCTGGTGCAGGCCGAAATCCAGATACGCACGGGCACGTTTGTGGACCCGGCTCTCGAAGAAGTAGTCTGGATCCGGGATCTGCTGGAACGGCTTCTCGGACAGACCGAAGAACTTCTCGTACATGGATCAGAACCTGTAGGTGAAATAGAGCGACACCGCATTCTCACGAATGTCCGGCTGGCCGGGCGTGTCGGATTTCTTGTAGGTGCGCACGACGACGGTGGTCGTGAGCGAACGTGTGACCTTGTTGCTGTAGGACAGCGAATAGATGGTGGCCACGCCGGTTTCGTCCGGGTCGGGCGAATCGATGTCGCGATACTCGGCCGTGAAGGCGACCGAGTTACGCAGGTTGATCTTGTGCCCGAGAATCAGCTTGGTGCCGATGGCGTCCGAGCGGCCGCCGGCGAATCCGCCGAAGTCCGGCACGGCCGCCGCCAGGCGGTTGCGAAAGACCGCCAGCACCGCGGTGTTGCGCAGCCCCTCGTAGCCCCCGGCGATAACCGCCTTCTCCTGATTCACCAGCGGAGTGTCCAGACCGCCCGTGGCCACGAGAACCGAGATGTCCTCGATCCGCGCCCAGGGCGGGCCTTCGGCGTTCTCGCCGGCCAGTGACCGGGCCACGCGGTTCTGCGGCCGCAGGAAGTCCTGCGTGTTCAGGACGAGCGCATCGGCGGCGTTGCCGTCCTCGATGCCCTTGCGGTACTCGAAGCCGCCGATCCACCGGCGTGTTCGCATCCAGCCGGTGGCCGCCACCTCTTCGCCGTAGTAGGTGTCGGCCCAGCGCAGGCCGAGATTGCGCCGGTTGCTGAGCGCGTAGTTCATGTACAGGGTCGGGCCCAGGCCGGTCGTCTCGCCGTCCTCGTCGGGCAGGATGTCGATCGACGTGGCGTTCACGCCGGCGCCGAAGCGCAGGGTGTCGCTGACCCGGTAGAACGCCACCAGGTCGGCCGAGGCGTTGAAGTAGTCGACATCGTTCTCGTAGCGCGTGCTCGACGCGTCGGTGAACACCCCCCAGCCGAAGTCGCTCGCCCAGTTGGGGTCAGAGCGCAGTTCCATGCCGAATCGCTGGATCACGTTCGACGGATCGTCCTGACCGGGGTCGATCCCGCGCAGGGCGTAGCGCACTTCGTAGAAGTGATCGCGCCCGACCCGTCCCGCGAGGTAGGGGGAGACGCCGATGTTCGTGCGCTCGACCAGTTCCTGGTTGGGCGTGACGGCGCCGGCGAGAAACTCGTCCTTGGCCGCGCGGGTGAACACCCCGTCGGCCGCGACGCGGAAGTCACCGCTCACCTGGGCGTCGACGTCCGCGCGCACGTCGGCGGCGGTTTCGGTTTCCCGTTCGTCTTCGGCGCGGGCCTGCCGGCCGGTGACCGAGGCGCGCAGACGGGCCCGCGACCGGCCGTTGTCGAAACGCCCCGCCACGAACGGCGTGACCTCGATCAAGGTGCCCTTGCTGTCGGCGCCTTCGGGCCGCAGCAGCACATTGTCCGAGTAGGTCGCGCCGAGCGTGACGCCGAACTCGAGGTCGATGTTGCGGCGTCGCTGCACGGGGTCGGCCGGCGCGGTCTCGGGCGGCTGCTGCTGCACCGGTTGCTGGGGCTGCACGCCGGGCAGCACGATCGCGGGTCGCGGCGCCTGGTCGCCCGCCTGCTGCGCCAACGCGGTGCCCGGGCCGAGCGCGAGCGCGGCGGCGAGAACCGGGGCCGCGGCGAGGGCGGCCTTCGGAGCGCCCGGCCGGAGATCAGTAGCCATAGCTCGAGTACACCTTCTCGGGCCGGAACTTGTTCATGATCATGCCCACGACCTCGCAGCCCTGGACGTGCTCGAGTCCTTCGTTCACCGCGGTGGTCGGGGTTTCGCCCGCGGCCACGACGAAGGCCACCTGACCCGCGTAGTTCGTGAGCACCCGCGCCTCGCTGGCCGGGATGACGGGCGGCGTGTCCAGCACCAGGAAGTGGTTCGGGAAGCTCTCGTGCAACTGCTCGAACATGACCTCGAGCCGCTTGCTCGCGAGCATGTTTGCAGCCCCCGAGGCGTTGGTGCCCGAGGGCAGGATGGAGAGATCGCGCACGCTGGTTTCGAGGACGTAGTCGCGCACGTGCGCGTCCGTGTCCCGGAACCAGTCGGTGATGCCCGGCTTCTGCCCGACGCCCAGCGTCTTCATGATCGAGGGCTTGATCAGGTCGAGTTCCAGCAGGATGACCTGGCAGTCGAGTTCGGCGGAGATCGCCAGCGCGAGGTGGATCGAGCAGAAGGTCTTGCCCTCGCCCGGCATCGCGCTCGTGACCATGATGGTGCGGCCGTTGTCGACGGCCGGCAGGCCGCGGCCCTGGGCGTTCGCGATGAGGGGCCGGCGGATGCTGCGGAACTGGGAGACCACGGCCGGCGCGGTGCCCTTGCGCGTCAGGTAGTACTCGGCCTGGATGCCGGCCAGACGCAGGTTCAGCCGCTTGCGGCCGCGCCGCTCGGCGGACGCGTCTCCTTCCGTCCTGGCCTCGACGGGGTCGCGGCGAGGGTCGACCGTCGGTGAGACCGATTTCGACTTCGGTGCCTGCGGTGAGTCGATGTCGAGACCCAGCACGGCGTCGTCGAGACCGAGCGTCGCGTCGTCTGGCAGGGAAGGCTCGGGGCGTGCGCCCGCGCTCGCGGGCTCGTCGGCGACGGCGGGTGCCTTGGGCGATGCGTCGGCTCCGGCATTCGCCCGGGACCTGCCCTGGCGGGCGGCGACCCGCCGCGCCGCTTCGTCGGCCGCGCGGCGCTTCTCCTCGCGCAGCGCCACTTCGGCCAGCTCGCTGGCGGGCTTGAGCGGGGGCGCGGACTGAAGGTCGGACCCGGTCTTCTCCCGTGTCTCGTTGAGTCGGGCGGCGGCTCTTTCGATCAGGCTCACGGTCAGTTCCTCTCGGGTTGCACGGCGGCCGCCGGTGCCTTGGACAGCTGGGTCACCGTGCCGTTCTCGGGCGCGTTCA
>JAUIAI010000848.1 GCA_030425615.1 Gammaproteobacteria bacterium | reverse complement strand
TGCTGGGTGGCGTTCTCGGTCATGAGAAGGCAGCCTACGCGACGGCATCCGGTCGGCGCCGAGGAAAAGTGAGGGGTCGGGACAGCAACTATCATTGGTCCTGGCACGGCGACCGTCCGTCTGCCGCGATCACACGATCGCACCCCCCCGATGCGACGGTCCGTGCACCCACATCGGACCGGTCACGAATGACCCAAGCGCCTTTCCTTCCCGAAGAGAACCTGACCGCCGAGCGGATGCTGGAGTGCCTGCGCTCGCACGCGGCGGCCGCGGGACCCTTCGTGCGCCCCATCCTGCTCGTGGCGAACAGGCTGGCAGGTGCCCGCGCCGGCGCGCTGCTCGTGCCGGGACAGGACGCGTGCGGTGCGTTGGCGGCCACCGTCGAGACCCCGCCGCCGAATCTGCCGCTGGATCCCTGGATCGGCGATACCCTCGCGCAGGACGGGCCGATGTGGCTCGAGGCCGACCGTGCGGCCACCAGCCCCCTGGCCGGCTGGCTGTCGCCGGGCGCGCGGGGTTCCTTGCTGGCCATGCCGATGCGCCATGGCGATCGCGCGGTTGCGCTGCTGGTCCTGGCTCTGGACGAAGCGACGAACGTTCGGGAACCGCTCCTCGGTGAAGTGGCCGCGCTGCTCGATGTCGCCATGGGTGCCCTGCACGAATTCTGCCGGCTTCGGGATGCGATGACGGCCCTGGCAGGGCAGGACCTTCTGCGTGAGGCCAAATCGCGCGCGGAGGTCGAAGCCGGCCGGATGAGAGAGTTCGTCTCACGGGTCTCGCACGAGATCCGTACCCCGCTGGCCGGGCTGCTCGGTCATATCCAGCTCATGCAACTGGATCGAAGCGACCCGCTCGCGGAGTCGCAGCGGCGCCGGCTCGAACAGGTGGAACTCGCGGCCCACAGGCTCATGGAGTTGGTCAACAGCGTGCTCGATCTCTCCCGGATCGAGCACGAGAAGGAGTCCCTGGTCCTGGAGCCCGTGGATCTGAACGCCGCCATCGAGGAGACGCTCACCCTGCTCGCGCCGCTGGCCGACGCGCACGGCGTACGCTTCGATTTCGAGACCGCGGAGTTGTCCGCCGTGGCCAGGGCGGAGCGTCGCGCCGTATTGCAGGTGCTGAACAATCTCATCTCGAATGCGATCAAGTTCAACCGCCCCGGGGGCACCGTTTCGGTCGCGGTCCACCGTCGGCCCGGGCGGCTGAGGCTGGCGGTCTCGGACGAAGGCGCGGGCCTGAGCTCGACCGAGATCGAGCAGTTGTTCACACCGTTCAAGCGCTTCCAGCGGCCCGGCAAGGGCACCGAGGGAACAGGGCTCGGGCTGACCATCGCCCGGCGTCTCACCGAGGCCATGGGCGGCACGATCCAGGTCTGGAGCCACCCGGGAGACGGTGCCACGTTCGAGGTGGAGCTGACCCGGATCGACGAAGCCGGGGGTGACCCCGTGTCCGGCCGACCCGGGGGAACCGCCTCCGGTCCGGCGCGGAGCCAGGGCGGGCGCGCGGTACCGACCGCCCGCATCCTCTACGTGGAAGACGATCGCCTGAATGCCGCCGTGTTCTCCGCGGCCTGTGAACGTTACCCGCAGTGGGAGGTCCAGATTGCAGGCAGTGTGGCGGAGGCCCGCATCCTGCTCGGGCGCGATGCTCCGGATCTGCTCGTCACCGATCTCGAGCTGCCCGACGGCAACGGCTTCGACGTGCTCCGGCTGGCGCGGGGCCACCGCGACATGCGGAACAGGTGCGTCGTCGCACTGTCGGCGACCACGGCGCAGGAGCAGATCAGCAGGGCGCTGGACGCGGGTTTCGACGACTACTGGACCAAGCCGATCGACGTGGCGACGATGCTCGAACGGATCCGAAGGATCCTGGCTCCCGAGTCCGCCTGAGACGGCCTGCCGGTGCGCGGTAAGATCGCGCACTTCCTGAACGTTTCAGATCGCCGCCCCGTGCGGATCGCGGGGCGGCCACGCCATGCTGAGTTTCACGGTCGCCGTTTTCTTTCTCCTGATCACTCCCGGCCCGGGCGTGCTGACCACGGCCGGCATCGGCTCGGGGTACGGCTGGTCGGCCGGCGTGCGCTTCCTGATCGGGCTGTTCATCGGCA
>JAUIAI010000847.1 GCA_030425615.1 Gammaproteobacteria bacterium | reverse complement strand
CAATGCAGTCGCCGAAACGGCTCTGTATGGCCTCCAGCCGCTTGCCCGCGTCCCGGGTCATCGCCGCCGGCTCGGGTGTCAGCAGATAGGCGTAGGCCTGGTGATGCGAGCGGCCGACGCGCCCACGCAGCTGGTGGAGCTGGGCCAGCCCGAAGCGGTCGGCCCGATGAATCACGATCGTGTTGGCGGTCGGGACGTCGATACCGGTTTCGATGATGGTGGTGCAGAGCAGGAGGTTGAATCGCTGCTGGTGAAACTCCCGCATCACGCGCTCGAGCTCCCTCTCCGCCATCTGACCATGGGCGATCGCGATACTCGCCTCCGGGACGAGTTCCGCCAGCATCTCCCGACGGTTCTCGATCGTGCGAACCTCGTTGTGCAGGAAGTAAACCTGGCCACCGCGCTTGAGCTCGCGGAGGATCGCCTCACGGATGACGCTCTTGTTCTCCTGGCGAACGAAGGTCTTGATCGCCAGGCGTCGTTCGGGAGCGGTCGCGATCACGGAGAAATCGCGAATTCCCTCGAGGCTCATGGCCAGCGTTCGGGGGATCGGTGTCGCCGTCAGCGTGAGGACGTCGATCTCGGCGCGCAACGCCTTGAGTTGCTCCTTCTGGCGCACGCCGAAGCGGTGTTCTTCGTCGATGATCACCAGTCCCAGCCGTTTCGGGCGAACGTCCGTCGACAGCAGTTTGTGGGTTCCGATGACGATGTCCACCCGGCCGTCCGCGAATCCGTCCAGGCTCTCGCGAACCTCGCGGGTGGACCGGAAGCGCGAGAGCTGCGCGATCCGGATTGGCCACTGGGCGAAGCGGTCCCGGAAGGTTTCGAAGTGCTGCTCGGCCAACAGCGTGGTCGGCGCAAGGAGCATGACCTGCCGGCCGCCGGACACGGCTAGGAAAGCGGCTCTCAGGGCAACCTCGGTCTTGCCGAAGCCGACATCGCCACAGACCAGCCGATCCATGGGTTTGTCCGAAACCATGTCCTGCACGACGGCGTGGATCGCGGCGAGCTGGTCCGGCGTCTCATCGAAGCCGAAGCCGTCAGCAAAGGCTTCGTAGTCGTGTGCGCTGAACTGGAAGGCGTGACCCTGGCGGGCGGCGCGGCGTGCGTACAGATTCAGCAACTCGGCGGCGGTGTCGCGCGCCTGCTTGGCTGCCCGCTTCCGTGCCTTCTCCCATTGGCCGGAACCGAGTTGATGCAGGGGAGCATCTTCCGGGCTCGCTCCGGCATAGCGAGAGATCTGGTGCAGTTGCGAGACGGGCACGTAAAGCGAGGCATCTCCCTGATACACCAGGTGGAGGAACTCCGTCTCGCCGTCGCCGAGATCGAGATCCATGAGCCCCTGGTATCGACCGATCCCGTGGTCCTGGTGGACCACGGGGTCCCCGACCTTGAGTTCGGACAGATCCCGGATGAGGGTGTTCGGGTCGACGCTTGCCGCCGAGGCACGGGCGCGCCGGCGAACGCTGGCCGGAAACAGCTCTGATTCGGTGATCAGCACGAGGCCGTCGCGGCATCGGACGAAGCCGTCGTGCAGCGGCCCGACCGCGAGGGCGGCCGCGTGGTTGCCTTGCTCGAAGGCCGCCCAGTCGGCAACTTCCGGCAGACGGATCCCGTTCTCGGCGAAGAGCTGGGCAAGCGTTTCCAGGCGGCCGGCGGACTCGCCCATGACGAGCACCCGGGCGTCGGTCGATTCGAGCATTTCGCGCAACGCGCGTGCCGGATCTTCGGCGCGCCGATCGACTGACGGGCGCGGTGCGGGCAGGGTGAATCCTTCACGGGGGCTTTCTTCGGCGTCTTGCGCCGGGGTCGTTCCGGCAGCGACCGCGCCCGACGGGCGTCGGCCGTCATCGGGCCGGCGCCGGCAGGTCAGACGTGCGAAGTCGTGGGTCCGCTCGAAGACCCGCTCCGGAGTCAGGAATAACTCGTCCGGACGCAGTACCGGCCGCTCGGGGTCATGGGAGAGGAAGCGGTGACGTTCGGTGGCGTCGCCCAGGAAGCCCCGCATCGCGGGCTCTACCTCACCGTGCAGCATCACGACGCTGGACGGCGACAGATAGTCGAACAGCAAGGCGGTCTGATCGTGCAGCAAAGGCAGGTAGTACTCGA
>JAUIAI010000846.1 GCA_030425615.1 Gammaproteobacteria bacterium | reverse complement strand
ATGCCCAGTTCGCACATCAGGATGATGAAGATTCCGAACCAGAGCGGATCGACCCCGGCGGCGGTCACCACCGGCACCGCGACGGGAATCGTCAGCACCATCATCGACAGGACGTCCATGAACATGCCGAGCAGGATATAAAAACCGATCAGCAGCACGAGCAGTCCCGTCGTCGAGAAGCCGAGCGACGTCACCCAGGCGGTGGTGGTCTGCGCGACACCCGTCAGGGACAGGGTGACGTTCAGCAGGAAAGCGGCGAGCACGATCAGCAGCACCATTCCCGTGGTGCGCGCGGTCTGCACGAAACAGCGCGTGAAAAACGCCACCGACCACTGCCCTGCGCCTGCTGCCATCGTGAGCGCCGCGACCACGCCGAGCGCCGCCGATTCGGTCGGTGTGGCGATACCCAGATAGATCGAACCCATGACGATCAGGAAGATCAGGGCAGGGGGCGCGAACGCGGTGGAGGCGCGCAGCTTGCGCGCGAGAGGAACCGGCTCGGTGTCCGGGCCCGAGATGGCGGCGCCCCGGTTGCTGACCGCGATCCACAGCATGAACAGTGCCGTCAGCAGGATTCCAGGGACGATCCCGGCCACGAAGAGCTGCCCGATGGAGGTCTCCGCCATCGAGCCGTAGATCAGCAGGTTCACGCTGGGAGGAATGAGGATGCCCAGCGTGCCGCCGGCGGCGATCGAGCCGAGCGACTTGCCCGCATCGTAGCCACGCTCACGCAGCGCAGGCATCGCGACCGTTCCCACCGTGGCCGCCGTGGCGACTGATGAGCCCGAGGTGGCCGCGAACAACGCACAGCAACCGATGTTGGTGTGCAGCAGGCCGCCCGGTGTCCGGTCGAGCCAGAGCGCCAGCGCGCCATACATGCGATCGGCCATGCCGCTGCGCAGCATCACCTCGCCGAGCAGGATGAACAGGGGGATCGCGGTGAGAAGGTTCTCGTTCATGACGCCCCACATGACGGGGCCCATGCTGTCCACGAGCGGCCAGCCGAAGGCGAGCACGCCGCCGACGATGCCCATGGCCACCATGACGACGGCGATCGGCAACCCCATCATCATCAGTGCGAGCATGACGACAAAGGCCCAGGCAATGGTCTCGATGCTCATCGCGTCACCGGCGCCGAAGATCCTGCAGCTCGTCCTCGAGTTCGTCGAGCGCGCCCTTCGGATGGAATTCGCGATTCAGCGTGTCCAGATCCGCCCGGGCGAGGCGGCGAAGGGCCCGCCAGGCCAGCCAGAGACTGGCGACCGTGAAGGTCAGCAGGGCGGCGTACCAGACCGACTGGGGATAGATCATCGGCGTGGCCCAGGCGGTCGGGGCCGTGCTCTGGTATTCGAGCGTGTCCCGGATCACGAGCCAGCCGTAGCGGGCCAGGAACAGCCCCAGGCAGGCGAGCACGAGGCTCGCCAGCACATTGAGCAGCGCCTGGGTGCGCCGGCCGAAGCGGTGATGGAGCAGGTCGATCCGGATGTGCGCCCGCTCGATCAGCGCCACGGTGAAACTGAGCGCCCCGCCGATGGCCAGAACGTAACCGCCGAGTTCGTCCGCGCCCTGGAACGAGAAGTTGAACAGCTTGCGGCTCACCGTTTCGGCGGCCACCAGCCCCGAAAGGGCCAGGAGCAGGCCGCCGAACAACCAGCTCAGGAGTGTGCTCAGTCGGTCCATGGGGCGGTTCGGCGGGCGTAGGCGAGGGAGGTCAGAGACCGAAGCGCTTGCCCACGGTCTCCTTCCACTGCGCGGAGCAGGAAGGATTCACCTTGTCGCACTGTTCGGCGAAGGTCGGGAAGGACAGGGTCTTCACGGCCTCGGCCACCACCTTGGCGTCGGCCTCGCTGATCGCCACCTTCTTGAGCTTGTAGGGCTTGTTCAGCTCGCAGGGAGTCTCGCCCACGTTGCAGCGCATGGCGTCGTCGAAGAGCTCCTCCGAGTACGCCCAGATGTCGTTGCTGAGCGCGTCGAAGGCCGCCTGGATCTTCGCCTGTTCTTCGGCGGAGAAGCTGTTCCAGGTCTTGAGGTTCATGCCGTAGCCCTGCACCGCCACCTGGAAGGCCAGCGGCAGTACGTGCGTGGCCACCTCGGGCCAGGCGGCCGAGT
>JAUIAI010000845.1 GCA_030425615.1 Gammaproteobacteria bacterium | reverse complement strand
GTCGTCGATCGAGCACTCGTCCGGTTCGGACTTCATCAGCCAGGCGCTCATGACTCGGAAGGGTTCAGAGCGGCGAGGGGCCGGCGACGACCTCGAGGAACGAGGTGGCCGGAAGTGAGGGGGCGCTCCGGATGAGCCGTTGAGCCAGCATCCTGAACCTTGCAGTTCAGGTCGGCCGCAGTCAGACACCGCATCAGGTTCGTCCGACGAGGGACGATCTCAACAGCGGTGTGCATGGAACCGCAACCTTGGATGCGCAATATTGGTTCAAGGAATATTTGACCCAGCAGCCATCCGAAAGCAGTTCCATTGTAAGTCAGGCGATGCATACCCGGACAAGGAATGTGTGATGCCGGTCGGATGCGCGGACGCTGCTCCGGTGTCGGCGGCGGATCGCCTGCCGGGACGGACGTGACGCCGTCCTCACCGTGGCTTCAGAACAGATTTTCCTGCCGCTTGAGCTCTTCCTCGAGCTGGCCGTTGAGTTTGCGGATGCGCTTCAGGTTGTCCGCGGCTCCCTTGTCCTTACCGGAGGATGCCGAGAGCGTGACCAGTTCGTTGGCGATCTGCAGGGCCGTCATGACGGCGATCCGGTCCATTCCGGCGATCTTGCCGCTGTCGCGGATCTCGCGCATGCGCTCGTCCACCATACGCACGGCCTCTTCGAGCAGCGGACGCTCGGACGCGGGTACGGCGAGGCGGAAGTCACGGTCGAGGATGGAGACGTCGAACTGCTCGACGGGATCCTCGGGGGCGGGGCTGGGCGACCGGGGCACGGTGATCTCCTTGGTTTCGGCGACTCGCGAGGCGTCCGTGCAGGGGCGGCGGCACCCACGGGACACGGAACATCATTACAGCGGGCGTCAGGCGGATTCCTCGGCCGCCGCGGCCGAGCCCACCGGCAGTCGCGCGAGCGCGGATTCGACACGGGCACGGGCCTCGTCCATACGCTTTCGCAGCGTCTCGTTGGCCTGGTGGCTCTGCGTCAACTCCGCCTGCAGTCGCGCGTTGTCCTCGCTCAGGCGCTTCATGATGCCCAGCAGGCGTTCGATGCGCACGCCGAGCGCGTCGATGTCTTCCTTCATGGCTTGCCGTCGACTCCGCCGGCGTCTGGAACCGGCCCGGGCGTATGGTACTCCCAACGGGCACCGGTCCAGCGAGCGGGACGGTGCCGGTCCGCGGGCATACTCGCGGCTTGATTCCTTCGCCGAGCAAGCAATGATGTCGTTCCACCGGTCGGTTCCTGGTCTGGCACCTCTCCTCACTGCGGTCTTGCTCGCTCTGACGTTCCTATCGGGCGCGGTCCGCGCGGAACCGGTCCGGGTCGACACGGTCGAGGTCGAACTGGTCGCCGAGCAGACGGCCGTCGTGCCCGGGCAGGTGCTGCGTCTGGGTCTGTCCATCCGTCACGATCCGGAGTGGCACACCTACTGGCGCAATCCCGGAGAGTCCGGGCTGCCGACACAGTTCCCGATTCAGGCGCCGGCCGGCTTCGAGGTCGGCGACGTGCAGTGGCCGTTTCCCACGCGGGTGCTGATTCCGCCTCTGGCGAACTTCGGCTACGAGGACGACGTGCTGCTGATGCGGGCGGTCACGGTCCCAGAAGAAGTGGCGGGCGAGACGGTTCGCTTCGAGACCCTGGCACAGTGGCTCGTCTGTCGCGAGGTCTGCGTGCCGGGTGAGGCCGCACTGACCCTGGAGCTGCCGGTCTCCGCCTCGGCCGGGCCGTCCGCCGAGGCCCCGTTGTTCGCGGCGGCGGACCGAAGGCTGCCGGCGGCGGCGGCTCCGGTTCCGGCGACCGTCCATGATGGCGCGCTCATGCTCCGCCTGCCGGCCGGGATAGTGGGTCCGGCCGTCGAGCGACTCGAGTACTTTCCGTATACCGTCGGGGCAACCCAGGCGGCGGCGGATCAACGCCTGATCGCCCTGGCCGACGGCGGCTGGCGTCTGGAGGTGGACGTGCCGCCGGGCGGTGATCCCCTGGCCACGGGCGAGGCCGGCGGCGTCGAGCCGGGCGGCGAGGTCGGCCGTCAGGTCGTGGACACGGCTCGCGATCCGCTTCAGGCCCCGCGGCCCGTGCCAGACCGCGTACATGCCGGCCATGACGGCGAGC
>JAUIAI010000844.1 GCA_030425615.1 Gammaproteobacteria bacterium | reverse complement strand
CGAGGCGACGCGCTACGTCTTCCGCCAGGACCCGGGCGGCGAGTTCAACTCGCTCGGCTTCGTGCGCATCAACATGCCGAACAAGGACGCGGTGTACATGCACGACACGCCGGCCCGCGGCATCTTCGGCGACGATTACCGCTTCGTCTCCTCGGGCTGCGTGCGCACCGAGGACATCCGCGCCATGACCACCTGGCTGCTCGAAGGCACGCCGGGCTGGGACGCCACGGCGGTGGACGCGGCACTGGCGGACGGCGAGACGATCCGTGCGGATCTGGCCGAATCCGTGCCCATCCACGTCCTGTACTTCACCGCCGAACCCGATCCGGACGGCTCGGAGGACGGGATACTCTATCTGAGCGACGTCTACGATCGCGACGCACGGCTCGTCGAAGCCCTCGACCGGGCCCCCGGAGAATGAACCCGGCGACTCCGCCCGCCCCGATCGTCGGCAACCGCTGCCGCGGGTCGATCCCGTCGCCGCTGGCCGCCGCCATCGACGATACTCGGCCGATCACGCCCGCCTGCGGATCCTGAGTCCCCCGACGACCCATGGCTGTCGCTTCCCACCGCCGCCCCTTCACCCTTGCACGCCGCCACACAGCGGCGCTTCTGGGCGCGAGCCTTCTGGCCGCCGTGTTGACCGTGCCGCCGACGGCCGTCGCCCGGCCCCTGGGCGAGCCCCGCCCCCCGCTGGCCGGCCTGACGACCCGCTTCGAAGCCATGCGGGCGCACGCCTCGGTCTGGGGCGACGACCGCCGCTTCGAGTCGCTGCTCGCCGGACTGCAGGCACTTCGCAGCCACGGACTGGACCCGGCGCACTACGGCCGGGACCGGCTCGTGCGCCTGCGCCATGATCCCGCCGCACGCGAGCAGCCGGCCACCGAGGCCTGGTTCGCGGCGGCCCTCGACCTGCTGCACGGTCGCGTGGACCCGCGTGAGCACGAGCCGGACTGGAACGCCGCGCCGCGGGTCGCCGATCTGCCCGCCCGGCTGAACACCGCGATCGCCGATGGCGACATCGCGGGCGCCCTGCTTTCGCTGGCGCCGACACACGTCGAATACGCCGTGCTTCGGGCCGCGCTCACGCGGCTTCTCGACGATCCCGATCCTCCGGCGGAGCCCCTTCCCAAGAGCCTGGACCCGCTCCACGAACTCGCCGTCACCGCGCTGCTGGCCGATCCGGACGCATCGCTCGGCCCGCCCGCGGCGAGCCGGCCCGAACCGCGCGTCGGCGCCCCGGCCGTCGCCGAAAGGATCGCCCGACTGCGCGTGAATCTCGAGCGCTGGCGATGGCTGCCCGAGGACCTGGGGCGCCGCCACGTGCGCGTCAATCTCGCCGCCTACCGGGTGACCCGGCGCGAGGACGGCCGGGTGCTTCAGAGGCATCGCGCCATCGTCGGCAGCAGCGAGCGCCAGACACCCGTGTTCTCCGACAAGATCCGCCGGATCGTCTTCAACCCGTGGTGGGAAACACCGCACAGCATCGCCGTGCGCGACGAATTGCCGGTCTTTCGCCGCTACCCCCGTGCGCCCCGTCAGCTCGGGTTCCAGGTCCTCGACGCCCAGGGACGAACGGTGGATCCCGACTCGATCGACTGGTCGGAAGTGCCCGCGTCGCCGTTTCCCTACCGGCTGCGTCAGGCGCCGGGCCCTCTGAACGCACTGGGCCGCGCCAAGATCCTGTTCCCGAATGCACACGACGTCTATCTGCATGACACCGCCGCACCCGAACTCTTCTTCGAGCGCGAGCGCGAGTTCTCGTCAGGGTGCGTGCGCACGGACGACATTGCCACGCTCTCGGCCTGGTTGCTGGAAGACACGCCGGGCTGGGATGCACGGCGCGTTCGCGAAGTGATGCGCAGTGGCCGTACGGTGGACGTGGCGCTGACCGAACCGGTCCCCGTGCACCTGCTCTATTTCACGGCCGAGCCCGACCCGGCGCGCATCGACGGTTCGGTTCTGTATCTCGAGGACATCTACGAACGGGATGCCCGCCTGTTGCGCGCGCTCGGGACCGGCCCCGCGGCCAACGGAATGGCGTCGGCGCGACAGCGCTGACCGGACACGACCCTACGACGCCCGGTACAGTCCTCCACCGGCCTGGCACTGGC
>JAUIAI010000843.1 GCA_030425615.1 Gammaproteobacteria bacterium | reverse complement strand
GGATGAGCGGCACGGCCAGCATGAACTGGGACAGGACGTCCGGCGGGGTGAGCACCGCCGCGAGCACGAACGCACCGACGATCACGTAACGGCGTGCGGAGCGCAACTGGTCGGCGTTGACCACTCCGGCCTTGACCAGGAGCATCTGGACGACAGGAACCTCGAAGGTGAGACCGAAGCCGAAGAAGATCGCCAGGGTGAAATCCCAGTACTTCTGCAGATCCTGGAGGATCTCGGCGCCGGTCTGCGACGACATGGCAATGAAGAAGCGATACGCCGCCGGCAGCACGAACGTATAGGCGAACGCGATCCCGACCACCAGGAAGAAGACACTGGAAACGATGAGGGGCATCGCGAACTTGCGCTCGTGCTCATAGAGCCCGGGCGCCACGAATGCCCAGGCCTGATAGAGCACCCAGGGCATGGAGACCAGAACCGCGGTCAGGAACGACACCTTGGTCAGCGTGAAGAAAGCGCCGGCCTGGTCGGTGAAGATCGGCCGCGAGCCCTCGGGCAGCGCGTCGTAGAGGGGCAGCGACAGGAACTTCATGATGCTGCCGGAGAAGTAGAAGCAGACCACGAACAGCACGAGCACCACGACGAGGCTGCGGATCAGACGATCGCGCAGCTCGACGAGGTGCGACATGAAACTCTCTTCGGGCTGGTCTTCGGTGGCCATGGTCGGATCGGTTCCGCCTGCGCGGTCTGGTCGGGCTCCTGGCTGGCTGGGACGTCAGTGGAGACGACGCTTGGGACGACTGCGGCCCAGCGACTTCTCGCGCTCGATCCGCCGCTCCCGGATTCGCTCGCGGGTTCGCCGGTTCTCGTAGATCTCTTCCCAGTCCGTGGCCGGCGCCGGAGCACTCGCAACGCTCGGACCGCCCGAGGACCCGGGGCCGCCGAGCGCGCTCGAGACCTCGTCGAAATCGCTCTTGGCTTCCGATATCGACTCCCGCATCGACGTCTCGAGGTCACTCGCGGCGCTTTTCACCTCTTTCTGGAGATTGCGCAGTTCCTCGAGTTCCATCTGCCGGTTGATGTCGGTCTTCACGTCGGCAACGTAGCGCTGCAGCTTGCCCATCCACTCGCCGACCTGACGCGCGAGCTTGGGCAGCCGTTCCGGGCCCACGACCACCAGGGCGATCACGGCCATGATGATCATTTCGCTGAAGGCGATGTCGAACATGGGAGGGGATCAAGACGGAAAAGCGGCCGCGAAGGCCGCCCGGCGCGGCACCTGGGCGCCGCGGATCGACGGGGCGTCAGCTCTTGCGCTCGGCCTCGACATCGATGGTCTTGGTCGTGTCCTGGCCGGAAGCCGCCTGCTCCGAACCTTCCTTCACGCCCTCTTTGAAGCCCTTCACCGCGCCGCCGAGATCGGACCCGATGTTACGCAGCTTCTTCGTGCCAAAGACCAGCATGATGATCACGAGCACGATCAGCCAGTGCCAAATGCTCATTGCACCCATGGAATTTCTCCTATTGCGTTCTTGCCATGCCACCCGGTGAACGTTTCACCGGTTCGCGGCGCCGACACCAATGTCGGGGCGCCGGCCGACAACTGACGGTCGACGTCCTGAAGGGGCCCGTCAGCGACCGGTAACCGGACCCGGACGAACTCCTACGGCGCCGGTTTGGCCGCCGCGCGCAAAGGCTCGGGCCCACCCAGCACATGGACGTGCAGATGATACACCTCCTGCCTCGCGATCCTTCCGTTGTTGACCACGATGCGAAAACCGTCATCCAGCCCCTGCTCGCGCGCGAGCCGGCTGCTGATCCCGAACAGTTTGCCGAGCAGCGCCTGATGCCCGTCGTCCGTGTCGTAGAGATTGCGAACGTGCTCGCGGGGAATGATCAGGAAATGGACGGGCGCCCCGGGATTGATGTCATGAAACGCGACGATGTCGTCGTCTTCGTAGACCTTGTTCGCCGGGATCTCGCCCGCGGCGATCCTGCAGAAAAGGCAGTCTGGGTCGTGTCCGCTCATGGAAGCTCCTCGTGAATCCGGGTGGCGGGTTCGCCGGGTGTCAGTTGCCGCGCTCACGTGCGCGACGCGAGGCCTTCTCGTCGAGCCCCGAGACGCCGGCCCGACGGCTGAGTTCGGCCAGGACGTCGTCCGGCCCA
>JAUIAI010000842.1 GCA_030425615.1 Gammaproteobacteria bacterium | reverse complement strand
GTTCGCCTTGCAGGGGTCCTTCACCTGCTTGATGGTGGCGAGGATCCGGGTGCCGAGCTGGTCCCCCTTCCTAACGATCTCGTGAACGTATTCGTCGTGCACGATGTCGCGCGTCTCGGCGTCGATCATGATCGGTCCCCGGGGGCTGTCGGCGAAGGTCCAGCCCTTCAGGGCCTCCATGGCCTTGTCACCGTCGATCTTCCCGTCGAGCGTCCTGACCACGTGCGCGATGGCGGCCATGCCGTCGAAGCCGGCCACGGCCATGAAGTCCGGCGTGGTGTCGGCGCCGTACTCCGCCTTCCAGGCCTTCACGAAGGCCTGGTTGGCCGGCGAATCGTGGTCGGCGGCATAGTGATGGGTGGTGATCATGCCCTCGGCGGCCTCGCCCATCCCCTGCAGCTCGGTGTCCTGCGTGATGTCGCCCGGGCCGATGAGCCTGATGCCCTGCTCGCCCAGACCGAGGTCCTTGAAGGTCTTGGCCACCGCCCCGGCGTGGTTGCCGGCCGGAACGAACACATAGAAGCAATCCGGCCGGGCATCGCGAACCCGCTGGAAGAACGGCGTGAAGTCCGGCACCTTGGCCGGACCGCCCATCGGGATCTCGTCGACGACCTTGCCGCCCTTACCCTCGAAGCCGTGTTTGAACGCGGCCACGCTGTCCTTGCCCGGCGGGTAGTCGGTATAGCCACTGGCCGCGGTCTTGCAACCCAGGCCCTCGGCGGCGTATTCGCCCATGGGCACGCCGGACTGCCACATCGTGAACGAGACGCGCGCGATGTATGGCGAGAGCTGCGGGATCCAGGCGGTGCCGGCATTCATGATGATCATCGGCGTCTTCGCCTGGGTGACCAGGGGGGCGCTGGCGATCGCGTTGGGCGAGAAGATGAAGCCCGCCAGCAGATCGACGCGCTCACGCGTGAGCAGTTCACGGACCGCCGTCTTCGCGATGTCGCCGCCGGGGCGTTTGGAGTCACGCTTGATCAGTTCGACGGTGTGCCCGCCGAAGGATCCCGGGTGCAGCTTCTGGTAGAGCATCATGCCGCGCTCGACCTGCTGGCCGAGCTGGGCGCCGCCACCCGAGAACGTGAGCACCAGGCCCACCTTGACCGTCTCCGCGCCGGCCGCGCCGGTTGCCGCGGCGATGGCGGCCGCCACCAACGTCTTCGTCAGAGCCTTCTTCATGCGAGTGCCTCCTGGTCTGATGGAGTGGGCCTCGACCCACCCCCTTGGGGTGAGCCAATTCTATACTCGGAGGTTTCGCCGCCGGGCCTCGCGTCGCAAGGCCCCCTGCCCCGATATGAAGCCGACCCTCGAATCCCTCGACACGCCCGCCCTGCTGCTGGACGAGCGCCGCCTGCGGCGCAACACCGAAGCGTTCCTGGAACGCGCCCGCGGGTACGGTCTGACGCTGCGTCCACACGTCAAGACCGCCAAGTCGGTCGACGTCGCGCTGGCCGCCTGCGGTGGCGTCCCGGGGCCCATTACGGTCTCGACGCTGCTCGAAGCCGAGCGCTTCGCGGCAGCGGGTTTCGAGGACATTCTCTGGGCGCAGGGCGTCACTCCGGACAAGTTCAGGCGGCTGTTCGAGGTGCCGGCGCGCGTCATCGCGGTCACCGACAGCCTGGAGGTCGCCCGTGCATTGGCCGGCGCGGCCGGGAACGAACGCCCCCAGCGCGTGCTGATCGAGATCGACAGCGGCGAGCACCGTGCCGGACTCCTTCCGGACGACCCGGCGCTGCTCGAGATCGGCCGCGTGCTCGATGCGGCCAAGGGAGTCGAACTGGCCGGCGTCATGACGCACGCCGGGCACTCCTATGGTGCAGCCACCCCCGGCGCAGTCGCCGATATCGCGGCTGCGGAGCGGCAGGCCGCCGTGCGGGCCGCGCAGGCGTTGCGCTCGGCCGGTCTGCCGGCGCCGGTCGTCAGCGTCGGCTCGACCCCGACCTTCCGGTACGGGCGGGACTTCGAAGGTGTCACCGAGGTGCGTGCCGGCGTCTATGTCTTCTACGATCTGTCGCAGGCGATGCGGAGCGTCTGCGAGCGTGACGAGATTGCGTTGTCCGTGCTCACCACCGTCATCGGCCACAACCGCCAGGCTGCCCGGGTGCTGCTGGATGCCGGCGGA
>JAUIAI010000841.1 GCA_030425615.1 Gammaproteobacteria bacterium | reverse complement strand
CCCACGCGGTTCAGCAGCTGATCCGTAGCGAAGAACGACCCGATGCTCTTGTAGAGCGGATCGATCCGATCGTGATGCAGGCTGAGCCGAAGCCCGAGTCCGTGCTCGTCGGAGAACACGCGCGCGTCGTCGATCAGCCCGATGCCGACATCCACGACGCGGCCGCTGGAGCGCGCCTCCTGCACCGGCTGGAGGTCCTCGCCCTGTGCCAGGAAGGGGTCGAACGGATTGACGTAGATCGAGCGCGCCCAGGCCACGTCGGCGGTGACCCGCCCGCCCTCGGTCGCCCCGGTGAATCTCAGTCCCACGCCGCGACTGCGCTCGGCGTCCGAGATCTCGCCGGCGTTGAAGTCGTCGATCGCCTGAACGGACGCGTGCATGAGACTGAGCTCGGCGCGCAGCGCACCCGGGCGCTCGCCGAAGATCTCGTAGCCGGCCGTCAGACCGTGCACGCGGTGATCCACCTCGCGCAGACCGAAGAAGTTGTTGTAACCGACGATCTCCGAGCCGTTCATGATGTTCAGCGAGACGTCGAACCGGTCGGTCGGCCGGCCGGTGAGAATCACCCCCCGGCTGGACATGCCGTCGAGCAGCAGCGGATGGTTCCCGTAGGAGACGTGGCCCAGCCGGATACCGCTGCCCCCGTGGCTTACCGATATCCCGTATTCAGCCAGATCCAGTTTCGGTGCCTCCTCGCCCAGATCCCCGAAGCGCAGCGCTTCGGGCCGATAGCTCGAACCGGTCAGGCTCGCGGACGCCTCGTAGGTCGTCCCCCCGCGTTCGCCGGAAAACGAGAGCCCGATGTTGCTCACGCTGTCCAGGAACAGCGTGCGTTCGGGATCCTCCTCTTCGACAAGGCGCCGCTCGACCGCGCGCCCCTTGAGTTGAACCTCCACGGTGGCGTCGGCGTTCATCGACTCGAAATCACCCCGCTCGAGCACTCGGATCGGCGCCCGTGCCACTTCCTCCCAGCTCGATCCGTCGATCCGCCATACGACGACGTCGGATTCACCGGGGGGAAGTGGCACCAGCGCGGGATCGATCACGATCTGCCCGGGCGTTCCGCCGCGGCTGAGCGCGGTCACGTCGGTCTTGCCGACGAACACGCGCAGGGCCGAGCGATTCGCCCAGATCTCCTGCGGCAGGGTCAGCGTGATCGCATCGTTCTGACTCACCCATCGGTCGGCGAAGTCCGTCGTCATCGTGTCGGCCGCCGCGCCGCCTGCGAGACCGGCACCGGCCAGTCCGAAGGTCAACGCGACGAGCCGACGCCGCAGGTGCATGGGCGTGCCAGGCGCTTGCATATCGGGGATCCTCTCTCCAGTCGGGCCCGGCGCGATCGGCCGGGCATCGATTCACTGCTCACCGGCGCGATTTTCGGAACGCGTCGGGACGTAGGATCTAAGGATGGAGAGGCGGGCGCGATGCGCCCATCCCAGGTATTGGGGAGCGACCCCGGCCGGATGTCAGCGTGTCCGGGCCGGGCAGGAACCCTCGACCATCCGCCAGGTGGCCTCGACCTCGAAATCGATGGCGCCCGTGGGTTCGTGGTACCAGCGCACAACCACCGGCGCGCAGGCAGTGCATCCGCTCGGCGGCGCCGAAACGATCTCGGCCTCGCCGAAGCGGCGCTTGCGGTATCGGATCCGGGCGCTGTCGAAGACCGGCGACGCTGCCGCGCACCGGGGCGGCCGCTGGCTCACGTCGACGGAGAGCTCGCCCTTGTCACCCACCTTGCGCGCCGACTCGTGTCGCGCGATGACGCGCCGACGGGTGCTCACCGCCACCCGCGCGGCCACCGGAGGGCTCGCCTGCCCGTTGCTGTTGACGCTCAGGCGCGCAGACCGGCCGGCGTTGAGATCGGGCAGTCGCGCGACGATGCGGCCGTCACCCCAGTCGTCGACGACCAGGGCGATACGCGCCCCGCCCTCGTACTGCGCCAGCACCTCGCAGCGCGCGCATGGGCTGCCGAAGTCGCGCCCCTGGATCGTGATCCGATCACCCTGGGCCGGGCTGACCGAGGCGATGCGCGGCGCCGCTGCGCCCGGGTCCGACCAGGCCGCGAGACAGCAGAGTAGAAACGTCCCGACCAGCGCGGACGCGACGGCTCGCATTTTCCCGGTCTCCCATGCTCCTGAAGG
>JAUIAI010000840.1 GCA_030425615.1 Gammaproteobacteria bacterium | reverse complement strand
CGCCGACTACGTCCTGTCGGTGCCCGCACTCGAGAACGCCGAGTAGCCGTCCAACACCAGCACTCCCCCCATTCCCCATTCACCATTCACCATTCACCCTTCCCCATTCGCAACGCGAAAAGCGTTGCGCCTTGACCGTCGCTCCCGATGGTCGGACAACCGCTTCATGACCGACATCGGACTCTATGAAGCGATGAGCACGACGCGCGCGGTTCGCCGACTGCGCGAAGACCCGATCCCCGACGACGTTCTGTGGCGCGTCCTCGAAGCCGCAAACTGGGCGCCGACGGGCGGCAACGCGCAACCCTGGCGCGTCATCGTCGTGCGCGACGCGACAGCGAAGCGGCAACTGCAGGAACTGTACATCGGCCCTTGGCGCGAGTATGCCGCCGGGCACCGCAAGCAGATTGCCGGCCTCGAGGGCGAAGCGCTTCAACGCCAGGAGCGCATGATCGGCGCCGCCAACCACCTGGCAGAGAACCTGCACCGTGCCCCCGCAATCCTAGTCTTCTGCTTCCAGCCGAAGCTGATGGCGATTACCGACGCCCGACTGAACCGCCCGTCCGTCGTCGGCGGCGCTTCCGTTTACCCCGCCGTACAGAATGCGCTCCTCGCCTGCCGCGCGGAGGGTCTCGGCTGCACGCTCACAACGTTGCTGTGTCAGCGCGAAGCGGACGTGAAAGATCTCCTGCAGATCCCGGCGGACTGGTACACCGCCGCCTTCGTTCCGATCGGATATCCGGTCGGCCGCGGGCACGGTCCGCTGACCCGCCGCCCGGTCGACAAGATGGCCTTCGCCGATCGCTGGGGCGCGCCCCTGGCACCGCCGATCGATCGGTAACGGAGCCACTTCGATAGATGAGACGGCAAAAGGCTTCGCGGAGGCCGCCGGCTTTCCTTCGGACCGGCCCGCCGCTTTCTCGGCTTGAAGTGCGCAGCTACACTCTCGCGCCATGAGCGATCGCGAGACGGGCGCGAATTCCCGGGGCGAACCGACGACCGCATGGCACGCCGTCGCGGCGGAGGCCGCTCTCGCTGAGTTACGCACGTCGCCCGACGGGCTCGAGTCGCCCGAAGCGGCGAAGCGCCTCGCCGAGTCCGGACCCAATACCCTCGATCGCGTGCGCGGCGACGGACCGCTGACGATTCTCTGGCGGCAGATCGACAACCCGCTGATTTGGGTCCTGCTGGCCTCCTCGGCGCTGGCCATCGCCCTCGGCAAGGTCACGGACGGACTCGTCGTACTCGCCGTCGTCGTCGTGAACAGTATCATCGGCTTCCTACAGGAGGCGCGCGCCAGCCGCGCAATCGAGGCGCTGCGCGATATGGTCCCCGAGTTCGCCACCGCCCTGCGGGACGGATGCAAGCAAACCGTCGCGCTCTCCGAACTGGTCCCCGGCGACATCGTCCAGCTCGCATCAGGCGACAAGGTGCCTGCGGACCTGCGACTGTTCGCGGTCCGCACTCTCCACATCGAAGAAGCGGCCCTCACCGGCGAATCCGTACCGGTCGAGAAGTCTACGACACCAGTCGCCGCCGAAGCGGGCATCGGCGACCGCAGCTGCCTCGCGTTCGGTGGAACGCTCGTCACCTACGGCACCGGTACCGGCGTGGTCGTCGCAACCGGCCCGCGCACCGAACTCGGCAGGATTTCGACGATGCTGCAGGAGGCGACCGATCTCGAGACGCCCCTCACCCGTGCGCTCGCGTCCATCGGCAGCCTCATCACGATCGCCATCGTCGCGGTGTCCGCCATCATCCTCGGCGTCGGGATGCTGCGGGCCCATCTTGCCGGCGTCGCACTCGGCGATGCCGCACGCGAAACCTTGATGTTCGCCATCGCCCTCGCCGTCGGCGCGATCCCCGAAGGACTCCCGGCAATCGTCACGATCGCGCTCGCAATCGGCGTCCAGCGCATGGCCCGGCGCCGCGCGATCGTCCGTAAGCTACCCGCCGTCGAGACCCTCGGCTCGACGACGGTGATCTGCTCGGACAAGACCGGCACCCTTACCCGTAACGAAATGACAGTGCAGGAGGTCTGGACCGCGGCGACCGGTGCCTGCCGCGTCGAGGGCGTCGGTTACGAGCCCCTGGGGAAATTCCTTCCGGTCGGCGCAAGCGCGGCGGTCGATCCACCGGAAGACG
>JAUIAI010000839.1 GCA_030425615.1 Gammaproteobacteria bacterium | reverse complement strand
GAGCCTTTCGATCGACGGAGGGTGGACGGCTCAGTGAGAGCCGCCGCCGACCGGCGGCGCGGTAACGATGCGCCAGTAGGGCGCATCGTCTGTTCTCGCGCGCACGATATGCCGGCGCCGGCCCGGCTCGAACCGGATGGCCATCGCACCCGCGTGATCGGTCCGCAAGAGTTCGATTCCACGTGCTCGGTAGCGGGCGACGACCCGCGCTGCGGGATGACGGAAACGGTTGCGGTACCCGGCCTGGACGACTGCCACCGCGGGCGCCACCGTATCCAGGAAGATCGCGCTCGATGATGTACCGCTACCGTGATGCGGGACCATCAGGACATCACTGCCGAGCCCGGAGTTGCCGTACAGGCGAACGAGCTGCGCCTCCTGCGCTGCCTCGATGTCACCCGTCAGGAGCGCGGAGCCTGCCGGACTCGAGATGCGGAGCACGCAACTGCGGGCGTTCGATCGCACCTTGCCCGGTGTCGCGATCTCTTCGGGACCCGGGTGCAGGATCTCGAAACGTACTCCGTCCCACTGCCAGTGCCGGCCCCTGGTACAGGTTTCGTGCGCGACGGGAAGCGACCGCAGCGCGTGGCCCTCGGGCAGCGAACTCGTCATGCCGGCCACCGCGAACTGACGGACGAGCTCCGCAGCACCGCCGGAGTGATCCCGGTCTTCGTGCGAGAGCACGAGCCGGTCCAGCCGATGAATTCCCTGATGCCGCAGCCATGGCGCGATGATGCGGTCACCCGCCCCTTCCCCTTCACGGCCATAGGTCGGACCGGTGTCGTACAGCAGTGTGTGGCGGCCGGTGCGTACGAGTACGGCCGTCCCCTGCCCCACGTCGATGATCTGCATGGACCACTGCCCGTCGACGAATGCGTCCCCCCGCCCCGTGAGCAGAGGCAGCATGAGCGCCGCGGCGGCCAGCCGCGACACGGGTCGGGCCGGCGTGAGGACGAGCCACGCCCCCGCGGCCGCCAGCACGAGGCTGGTCCATGACGAGGACCCGGTGGTCCAAAGGACGAGCGGCAGCGCATCCACCCAACCCAGAGCCGTGATCAGAGCCTGTGTGGCGACGGTGGCGATCCAGAGCGGCAGCCACGCGGCCGCCTCCGAAAGCGAAGCGATCGCCGCGCCTCCCATGGCCAGCGGCGTGATGAGCGAGGACACCAGGGGAATCGCCAGCGCGTTGGCCAGGGGGCCCGCGACCGGGATCGCCCCAAACCAGAAGCCCGCCAGCGGCACCAGCACGAGGCTGGCCGCCCATTGCGCCCGCACACCTTCACGCCAGCCACCCCCCAGTCCGGGACGGCCCGGCGCTCCGACCGCGACGATGGCCGCAACCGTGGCGAACGAAAGCCAGAACCCGCTCGAGGTCACAGCCCAGGGGTCGAGCAATGTCACGACGGCTGCGGCGAGCGCCATGACCGGCTCCAGCCGGCCGGTCCGGCCCATGCGCACGGCCGCCCCGGCCACCAGCAGCATCCAGCAGGTCCGTTGGGCCGGTACGCCCCACCCCGAAAAGGCCGCATAGGCAAACGCGGCGGGAACGGCGAGCGCCCAGGAAAGTGTCGGGGCCGCAACGCGCCCGAGCACCGCGCACGCCCCGGGCCAGGGCAGGCGCAGCAGACGGCGTGCGAGCCACAAGGCCATCGCGGCGAACATCGTGACGTGAAGCCCGGAGATCGACATCAGGTGCGAAGTTCCGGTGCGGTTGAAGAGGTCCCACAGGGGCGGTGCGATCGCCGCCTGCCGTCCGGTGACCAGCGCGGTGACGACACCCCGGGCTCGCGGGTCGCCTTCGGCGAGAATCTGATCGATGCCTTGCTCAGCCCGCAACCGGGCCTGGGCGATGGCAATCATCGGACCGGCTTCGACCCCTCCGAGCAGCGTGTTCACGGTGCGCGCGTCCGCCCCGGCACGGTCCCGGCGAACGTATCCCACGGCGGCCACTCCTTGCTGTAGCGCCCACCGCTCCCGGTCGAAACCCCCGGGGTTCACCACACCGACCGGCCGCTTGAGACGCACGTTCAGGCGCAGCCGGTCGCCTGGCCAGAGCGTTGCGGCCAGCGGTGCATGCCCGTACCAGCCCAGCCTGATGTGGCCGGTGAGCGCGCAGGCCTCGGAAGCCGCTGCCCGCTGGCAACGATCCA
>JAUIAI010000838.1 GCA_030425615.1 Gammaproteobacteria bacterium | reverse complement strand
CACGGCACGGATCGAGTTGATCACCCTGGCATCGGTGAAGTGGCGCACGATGTCGGTCTGGCCGAAGGCCAGCGGGACGGTGGCCGAGTTCATGTAGCCGTCGACCACACCGGTCTGCATGGCGGCAGGCACTTCCTTCCACGAGACGATCGTGCCCGCTGAGCCCCAGGCGTTGTACATGGCGATCTGCGCATCGTCGAGCGCGCGCATGCGCATGTCCGCCATATCGGCCGGCGCCCGGATGCCCTTCTTCGTGGTGATCAGACCGGACGGCGGGCCGAGCGGTACGATGGCCACGAGCCGTACGTGCGAGTCGGCGATGCGCTCGTTCACGCGCTCGAAGACCTTGCCCTCGGCGAGTGCGCGATCCATGTGCTCGACCCCGTCGAAGATGTACGGCAGACGGATGCCGTAGATGAACGGGTCGAGCTTGCCCACCGACTTCACGTCGGAAAGCGAGACCTCGAGCAGGCCGGACGAGACCTGGTCCAGCTTCTCCGCTTCGCCGCCTACGGCATCGCGTGGCAGTTCCTGCACGGCGAAACCGTTGTCTGCCATGACTTTGCCGAACGCATGCGCCCAGTTATACGAGCCGGACTTCGCCAGGCTGGCCGGACCGTCGAGCGCGATCTTGACTTCCTGCGCGGGCGCGGCGCCGGTCATCGCCAGGCCGGCGGCCAGCAGGAGTGCGTGTATGGGTTTCATCGGGTGTGTCCTCCTTGGTGGTTCATCGAAGTGCCCCGGCCGGTCAGAGCCCGCCGAGGCCGAGAAGGCGGGGAAGCGTGAGGGTGATCTGCGGGAAGAAGACGAGCAGCAGCAGGGTGGCGATCTGCACCGCCACGAAGGGCAGCGTGGCGATCGCCAGACGCCAGTAGTCGATGCGCGTGATGGCGGCCACGACGACCAGGCACTTGCCGAGCGGCGGCGTGATCAGACCGATGCACAGGTTGAAGCAGAGCACGATGCCGAGGTGGACCGGATCTACGCCGCGGTCGATCGCGGTGGGCGCGAGCAGCGGCACCAGCAGGGTCAGTGCCACGGGCGTGTCCATGAACATGCCCGCCACCAGGAACAGCAGCACCAGGGCGAGCAGGTACTCCGTGCCGGAGAGCCCGAACGCATCGACCCAGCCGGCGAGTGCCTGGGGCCAGCCGAGCAGACCGGCCAGATAACCGAGCACGGCGATCGCACAGAGAATGATGAAGATCGCGCCGATCGTGCGCACGGTGGCGTGCACCGCATCCATGAACACGGCGATCGAGAAGCGACCGTAGTAGAGACCGACTCCGATGGCGCAGATCACGGCCAGGGCCGAGCCCTCGGTGGGCGTCGTCACGCCGAACACGATGCTGCCCAGGATCACGAACGGTACCGACAGCGCCGGAAGCGCGTGACGGAATGCCGCGCCCACGGGCGGAGACGACGCGTTCGACCCGCCCGGGTGATCATGCCGGGCGGCCATGAATCCGTTCATGGCCATGAGCGCGCAGGCGAGCAGCAGCCCGGGCAGGATGCCCGCCACGAACAGCGCCGCGACCGAAGTGCCGATGAGACCGCCGTAGATGATCATGATGATGCTCGGCGGGATGATCGGCCCGATCATGGAGGACGCGGCCGTGATCGCGCCTGCGTAGTAGGGCGAGTAGCCCTGGGCGCGCATGGCCGGCACCAGCGTGTTGGAGATGGCCGCCGAGTCGGCGATCGCCGAGCCCGAGATACCGGCGAAGAACACGCTCGTCAGGATGTTCACGTAACCCAGTCCGCCCTTGAAGCGGCCGAGCATCGAGTTCGCGAAGCCGATCAGCGCATCGGTGACACCGGCGCGGTTCATGAGTTCGCCGGTCAGGATGAACAGCGGCATCGCCATGAAGGCGAAGACATCGAGCTGGGCGAAGATGCGTTGCGGCAGGACGGCGAGGTAGCGGGCCTTGTCGTTGACCAGGAAGGCGAAGACCGCCGTGGCTCCCATCAGGTAGGCGAACGCCGCGCCGGAGACCAGCAGCAGCGCGAACAGGGCGAGGACGGGCGCCATTGTTCGGGCTCAGACCGCGCCCGTGGCGTCGGCCGCGGGTCCCGCGGCCGTCTCCGCCAGCGGGGGTGCGGTGACGATTTCGCGCAGCGCGGGATTCTCGCGCGGCAGGGAGGCGGTGTCGGGAAC
>JAUIAI010000009.1 GCA_030425615.1 Gammaproteobacteria bacterium | reverse complement strand
ACGGCAAACATTCGAGGCGCGCCCGCGTCCGGCGCAACGGTCGATCAATCTGGAGATGGTCACGACCAACGTCACCCACGGACGGCCCTACAGGCTACCGTTCCTGGAAGACGAAACGAGACTCTACTTCGACCCTGAAGACTGGCGGAAGTTCTTTCCCCCGCCAGTCATGGACTATCTGCTGAGTGTGGCCAGACCATACGAGCGGCAGAGTTTCGGCGATCCGCCGCCGTCGGCGGCGACTCGCACATTGCTCGAGATCCCGCGGTCGCGTCTTCCCATCGTGGTGGCGGCGCGTATGAGCCTGAGCTACCCCTTGCTCTTGTCTTCCGTACCCGTCTACGCCATCGACTACGGGGCGGAAAGGCCTCAGGACCGGGTGCTGCGTCTGTGCAGGTTCTCGGACGGCGGTCTGACCTCGAACTTTCCCGTTCACTTCTTCGATGCGGCGCTGCCCCGTTGGCCCACCTTCGGTCTCTGGCTCGATTCACAGGATCCGTACCGGCCGAACGAGCGCGTATGGCTGCCTCAGCGCTACAGCGAGGGTTTCGGCGACATCTGGCATCGGTTCGAGATCACCGGCGAATCCGTTGTCCTGGACGACATCCTGAAGTCGGGCAAGCCGGGGGCCAAGACGGTCGAGAACAGCACCGTCGGTCTTCTTTTCTCGTTCCTCGGCACATGTCTCGCGTCGGCGAAAGACTGGAAGCACATCACCTCCATCCGAATGCCGCACGTTCGGCAACGGGTAGCGCGCATCCGCCTGCGGCTTGGCGAAGGCCAGTTGAATCTGGGAATGCCGCCGCAGATCATCCTGCGTATGGCCCACGAGTACGGGACCGAGGCGGGCAGAATGCTCGCGCACGCCTATGCACCGACCGCTGACGGAAAGCCGAGCCGTAAGTGGCGCGAGCACCTCTGGATCCGGATGCGCGTCTTGCTGCTCGGGCTGGAGGATCTTCTGGCCGGATTCACCCAGGCGACAGTGGCGCAGCGCGAAACCGTACCGATCGATCAGGTTCTCGAGCAGGCGCTCGAGATCAATCCCATCGACAGCACCTACAAGGACCATCGTCTCACTCCCGACGAGGTCGAGGAGATCAGGGCGATCGTCCGCCAGATCGGGAAGCTCGAGAAAGCGCTGAGTGCGCGCACGCCGTTCCGGCACGCGTCCGTGCCGGAGCCGAAACTGAGGCTTCGGCCGCCGCTGTAGGAGAGCGGTTCCCAGATCTGGCCCGCTGATAACGAATGATTGCCGCAGAGAAATAGGGGGGCACTTATGTTCGGAAGATTCTTCTTATTCGTACTCTCGGTTTTGCTCCTGTTCGTTACCCCGCAGTTTTCGGCACTGGCGCAAGAACCCGACGCTCGTCAGACCCAGAAGAACTGCGCCAAGGCGCGCGAGGTGTCGCCATCTCTGGCTCTGGAACTCTCTCATGACAGAATCGAGCTGGGTCAGACGTGGGAGGTGATCGGTACGCTGACGAACCGCGCGGATTGCCCGCTGTATATCGCGAATCGGTACGCGCTTCTCGGGCTGTCATCCGCAGTGCGTCCTCTAAGCGAGATGCTGGTTGCCTCTGAAGGCGCGAACTTCCTCGAACCGAACGTTCACGATGGCGTTCTTCGTGTGCCTCCCAGAAGTTCGACAGTGCTGTTGTGGAGAATATGGGCCAAGGAGCAAAGCAGTGGCGAAAGGGAGCGCTTGAAGTATCTATCAAAGTTCGCCAAGAACTGTTCCTTGTTACTCGAGACCCGGGGTGTAAAGGAGGACGCCCGGGCTGAGGTCGGACAACAAGAGGGCGAAGATCAGGTACCAGTGACGCCTGGTGTGGACGCCGGATTGGCAGAGGAATCCTTGGCAAGAATCTTTGCCCTTTTGTCCGCCGGCCAGAAGGAGCCATCACTCCTCTCAACCGAATGTACTCACGCAAGCGTTCGAGAGGCGCAAGAAGGAATCGTCGAACTCAGATCACGCCTTAACACGGTCTTCGAGAACTTTCTCGAAGCTGCAGACGAGTTCTTCATTCAGGCTTTCACGGTTTCTCCAGGGCCTTACAAGGCAAAGGCACTGGTCCATTACTGGTTCCAGAATCCTGAAGCTCCGTCTGCCGGAGAAACTGAAGGTTCTGATCCCGGCATGGATAGGCCGTTTGGCTTCAGCGAAGTGGCCAAGCTCGAGCGTTTGATCTCGACATCCAGCGGAACCACCATCGCTGAGAAGGTCGTCGAAGTGAGCCACTCGCCTTCGGTGCGATGAACGGCGGGGGCGGCGCTCCCGGAGGCGGCGTGGGTGGCGGCATCGGTGGTTTGGCCGGATACCTGTTTCTGTATCTGTCGACCGCGAGCCCGAAGTCTCAGATCGCGCGTGCCCGGGCTGGCAATAAGTTCCGCGAGAGCGGAAACATGTTTCACCTGATTCGGGAGCGGGGGTTCATATGGCGATTCGCCGGGGGGCCGCTCCTTTCGATTCTCGTCGGTGTGATCGTGACGATCATGCTTGCGAGACTGGGTGAGACACGGTTCTTGGTCTCCATCAAGATCAACGATCTCTGGGGAGCTATCGCGATGGGCCTGGCTGCCGAGCTTATCGGAATCAAACTCATCTACCGCCTGGTCAATTCTGGAATCCCTGCGCGCGAACCGGAAGCGAGGCCTGACAGTGCATGAGTCTGCATACGGGAGCTTTTGTCGGTTCTCCGTCGCGAGGCTCTGACGCTCAGAAGTCTGCGTTTTGTAACCAACGGTCGTTCCAGTGCCACTTCGGTCGAAGTTGACGCTGCATCGGGCGCTTCGCCGTTCGTCCCCACGTGACCTAATTCATCGCGGCCTCGAATCCCTCCGGGTAGCCTCCCCGGACGTACCCGCCTTCGGCCGATTCGATGCCGCCCCAGCCTGTCGCACGAGTCCTGCTCTACGAGCTGAACGAGGTGCCGTGGCGTGTCGTCGACGATTTCGTGGCGGCGCACCCGGACTCCGCGTTTGCTGCCGTGCGCGCGCGCGCCGCCGCCTGGACGACGCGTTCGGTGGACGACGGCGAGTTGCATCCCTGGAGCACGTGGCCGACGCTGCATCGCGGGGTTTCGGTTCAGACGCACGGCCTGCGCCTGCTGAATCAGGATCGATCGTGCGCGGCCCGGTATCCGCCGCTCTGGTCGCTGCTGCGGGCGGGCGGGCGCAGCGTGGGCATCTTCGGTTCGTTGCAGAGTCATCCGCCGCTTCGCGGCGAGGGCGTGTCGTTTCACGTGCCGGATACGTTCGCGCCCGATGCGGCCGCCGAGCCGGCGTCGATGTCGGTCTTCCAGCGGTTCAATCTGCGCCAGGCGCGGGCCAACAAGGCGCTGGCGGGCCGCCTGAGCATCGAGGCGGCACTGGATGCGGCCAAGGTCGTGGCCGCACGGCAGATGTCGCCGCGCACGCTGCGCAGGGTGCTGACGCACCTGTTGCGTGAGCGGCTGGATCCGTCTTGGCGTGGCCTGCGCCCGATCCTGCAGGGGGACATCGCGTTCGATGCGTTTCGCCACCTGTTGCGCACCCGGCGCCCCGATTACGTCAGCTTCTTCACGAACCACGTGGCCAGTGTCATGCATCGATACTGGCGTGTCGCCTATCCCGGGGATTTCGATGGGCCGGGGCCCGTGTCTTCCTCCTCGTCCAGGACACCAGCGCCGACGCCGCACCGGCGGGCCATCGATCTCGCGATGCAGGTGGTCGATCGTCACCTGGCCGGGCTGTTGCTGTTCTGTCGTGAGCACGGCTACGACCTGGTGATCGCCTCGAGCATGGGACAGGCCGCGATCGATCGCGGCGCCTACGCGGGCGAGTTGCGTGTCGACGACACGTACGCACTCTGTGCAGCCCTGGGCATCGAGCGGCCTGCCGAGGTTCGCCCGGCGATGCAGCCGGACACGACCCTGGTCTTCGCTTCGGCGGACGCGGCGCGGCGTTGCATTGCGCAGTTCGAGCGAATGCGCGATCCGGAGGGCGGGCCGGTACTCTGGACGGCGCAGCCGCCGCTCGACGGGGTGGTGGGCCTGAAGGTGCATCGGTCGCCGGTGTCGGTCGCGCGCGGGCATGTGCTCGTGGACGGTCTCTCGGTGCCGCTGGCGCGGGCCGGGTTGTCCGCGGTCTGGCGCGACCCGGGCACGGGGTATCACGTGCCCGAAGGGGTACTGCTCTGGTTGCCGGCGGGAACCGCGTCCGAGGGCTCGGAAAACACGGCGGGCACGGCCGGACGCGCGACGACGGCAACGGATCATGCGGCAGCGGTCCATGGGTCGCCCGGCAGGCACCCAAGCGCGCCCATGGCCGACTCTCGCCAGGTGATGCCCACGATCCTCGCGCGGCTCGGCGTGGCTGCGCCGCGATACGCGATGCCGCCGCTGGATCCGCTCCGCGTTAGGCCGGGAAGCGGGCAGCAGGCACTCGCGGCGGACCCCGGAGCGACGGCCGGCATGCCACTCCGGACCGGAGGTGCGGCCGCCCCGGCGAACCGGACCGGCACGGGCGTGGGCAGGCAAAGGTACGGTCGTGAGCGCTGACCTGCGGCGCGGCCTGCTGGTCGGCCATGCGTTCGGCTACATGGCCGGGCGCCTGTTCTCCGGCGCGGTGAACCTGCTGGCGCTGGCCCTGTATGCCCGTGCACTCGGTGCCGAGGGTTACGGCCTCTATGCGGTGGCGATGGCCTGCGCCGGCACCCTGAACGTCGCGGTCTTCCAGTGGCTGGCGCTGGCCACGGCCCGGGCCCTGCCGGCGCGCGCAGCGGACCCGGGCGGCTGGTTGCTGACGACGGCCGCCGTGTACGGAGTCCTCGCCATGGCGGTCGCCGGCGTGGGGCTGCCGATCGTGCTCTGGCTCGACGATCCGGTGCTTCGTTCGCTCGGCGTTGCCGCGCTCGGCCTCGTGTGGGCGCAGGCGGCCTTCGATGTCCACCTCTATGTCCTCAGCGTGCAGGCGCGGCCCGGGCGATACGTCCTCGCGGTGGTGCTGCGCGCCGCGCTGGCCCTGTTCGTGGGGTTGACGCTCATCGGGCAGGAGGCGTCGCCGTTCGCGCCCGTCACCGGCTGGGCGGTGGGCGGTGCCTTTGCCCTGCTGACCACCGCGCGCGCGCCCTGGCGAGGCCTGGCGGGCGCGCGTCTGGAGTTCCGCGCCCTGGCCGGAGCCTTCCGGTATGCGTGGCCGCTCGCGCTCTCGGGCATGTTGCGCCAGCTCGTCTCGCTGTCGGACCGGCTCATGCTGTCGGCCTGGGCCGGCGTCGCCGTGGCGGGGGGCTACGCGGCCGCGGCGGATCTCACGGGCTTCGCGATCACGCTGTTGCTCAACAGCGTCTCGCTGGCGGGCATGCCGCGCGCGCTGCGGCTGATCGACAACGGCGAATCCGCGGCGGCCCAGCAGGTGTTCGAAAGCATGGCCCGGGTGACGCTCGCCTGCGCGTGCGCGCTGATCGTGGGGTTCGCCGTGCTCTCCGCCTCGCTCGCGCAGGCGGTGCTCGGCGAGGGTCTGCACGCGCAGGCCGCGCCGCTCATGCCGTGGCTGGCAGCGGTGGCCGTGCTCACGGGCATCAAGACGTACTACCTGGACAACGCGTTCGTCGTGGGTCGCGCAAGCGGCACCATCGTCCGGATCACGCTGGCCGCGGCGGCGCTGAACGTCGCGCTGAACGCCTGGTGGATACCGGATCACGGCGCCGGCGGCGCGGTCGCCGCTTCGCTCGTCACGCTCGCGATCGCCAGCATCGCGAGCGCACGGCTCGGTCGGCGGCACTGGCGGCTGCCGTCGCTCTGGCGGCACGGGCGTGCCGTGATCCTGCCCGGCGCGCTCCTGGCGGTCACGCTCTGGGTGGTGCCGATGGCGCTCGGACCCGCGGAGGGCACGGGCGCGCGGGCGTGGTTCATTCTTGCGGTGACCACACTGGCCGGTGGCGTCGTCTATGCGGCTGCCCTCTGGGGCACCAATGCCTGGGGCCTGCGCCGCTCGCGCCCGGCGCCCGGTCCGGCCACGGGGGCGTAGCCGTGCTCGTCTACGCCGCGCTCTTCCTGATCCCCATGGTCATGACCGTGCTCAGTCCGCGCACGGCCGGGTCGGCCTTGCCCACGCGCGTCGTCAAGGGCGTGTGGTGGCTGGTGTTCGCCGCATTGGTGCTGCTCATCGGCCTGCGGCACGAGGTCGGCGGAGACTGGTCGCCCTATCTCCGAATGTACGAGCTGGCCGCCGTGTTGCCGTGGGAACTGTTGATCGACCCGCGTAACGGCGACGCCGCCTACATGCTGGTCAACGCGCTGGCCGACCGTCTCGGGCTGGGCATCTACTTCGTGAACACGGTGTGTGCGCTGATCTTCAGCGCAGGGCTGGTGCTGTTCTGCCGCGCGCAGCCGCAGCCCTGGCTGGCGCTCGTGGTCGCCATCCCGTACCTGGTGACCGTCGTGGCCATGGGCTTCACGCGCCAGTCGGTGGCCATCGGCCTGGTGATGCCCGCGCTGCTCGCGCTCGAAGGTGGCCGTGCCCGGGAGTTCCTGCTCTGGACGCTGGCGGCGATGCTGTTCCACAAGTCGGCCGTGGTGCTGCTGCCGCTGGCGCTGCTGGCCAGCACGCACGTGCGTCTGCGCACGCTGCTGGCGGTCATCGTCGCGCTCGGAGTGGCGCTCGCCTGGCTGCTGGAGGTGGCGATCCGCCATGTCGAGAACTACGAGCTGTTGAATCACGACTCGGCCGGCGCGACCGTGCGGGTCCTCATGAACGTGCTGCCGGCCATCGTGCTGCTCCTGCTCTGGCGGCGATTCCGCCTTCGCGGGGCGCAGGCGCGATTCTGGTTCTGGTTCGCCGTGGCCGCGATCCTGCAACTCGTCGCGCTGACCTGGTTCGAGTCCAGTTCGATCGTCGACCGGCTCGGCTACTACTGGATCCCGCTGCAGTTGTTCGTCTGGTCGCGCCTGCCGGGCGCGCTCGACGACGACCCGCACCTGGCGCTCGCGGCCACCGGCGGCGTGCTGCTCTACAGCGCCGCGGTCATGATCGTCTGGCTTGGCTTCGCGCACAACGCCTACGCGTTCATCGACTATCGCAACTGGCTGTTCGTGTCATGAGCACGGTACCCGGACGGCTCGAACCGCGCACGGACTCTTCGTCGGCATCCGATCGCCCGCTGCGGGTGCTGCACGTCATCACCGGGCTCGGCCGCGGCGGCGCCGAGGCCGGCCTGGTGGCGCTGGTCGGTGCGCTCGGGCAGCACCGCCATGCGGTCATCAGCCTGGCCGCGACCACGGACCGTCTCGCGGAACTGGATTCGCTCGGCGTGCCGGTCACCGTTCTCGGCATGCGGCGGGCGTCGATCAGCATACCCGCGCTCGCCCGCGCCCGCGCGATCGCCAGACGCTTCGAACCGGACGTGGTGCAGAGCTGGATGCCGCACGCGGACCTCTTCGCGAGTCTGCTCGTACCGGGCCTACCGCACGTCTGGGGGCTGCACGCGGCCCAACTGGCGACTCACGAGGAGCGTCGTGCGACCCGGCTGCTGCGCTCCGTGGTCAACGCCCGGATCTCCCGCTTCCAGCCCGACGCTATCGTCGCCTGCTCCGAGAGCACGGCACGCTGGCACGTCGGAATCGGGTACCGGTCGGATCGCATGGTGGTCGTGCCCAATGGGTGCGACACGACGCACTTCCGGCGCGACGCCGCTGCCGGCCGGGCGCTGCGCCCCAGCCTCGGGTTCGATGACGGGCGTCCGGTCGTCGGCATGCTCGGTCGCTGGCATCCGCAGAAGGACATCGGCAACTTCGTCGCCGCGGTGTCCCGTCTGCACGCGCGGGGCTGCCGCGTTCACGCCGTGCTCGCCGGCGAAGGGCTCTCGCCCGAGAACAATGCGCTGCGTGAACTGATCGAGGCCGCTGGCCTGAGCGGTCACGTCAGCCTGCTCGGCCCACGCACCGACGTCCAGCCGCTGCTCAATGCGCTGGATCTCTTCATGTTGTCGAGTCTCGCCGAGGGGCTCCCGTACGCGGTGCTCGAGGCCATGGCCTGCGAGCGGCTCTGCGCGGTCACGGACGTCGGCGATCTGGCCGCGGTCGTCGGGAGCGCGGGGCGGGTGGTTCCCGCGCGGGATCCGCGGGCGCTCGCGGAAGCGGCGTATTCGCTGCTCGAGCTGCCCGAGGCCGGTCGTGACGCGCTGGGGCGCGCGGCGCGCCAGCGCATCGTGGACGGCTACGGCGTCGCCCGCATGGCCGACGGTTACGACCGCGTCTGGAGGCAGACCATCGCCCGAGGTGTGCACGATGACTGAGTCCAGAAGAATCATCATCGTCACGAGCGACCTGGGCACCGGCGGCGCCGAGCGGGTCATCGCACAGCTCGCCAATGCCTGGGCCGCTCGCGGGCGCCCCGTCACGCTCGTCCTGACGTTTCGCGGGGTGAGGCAGGGCCGTCGCGAGCCGCTGCGAATCGTGCATCGGCTGCACCCCGGGATCGACGTGCTCGAACTGGCCGCGACACCAGGGCTCAGGGGGGCGGGGCCGGTCGCGGGAATGCGACGTGCACTGGCGCTGCGGCGCCTGCTCGCGCGGATGCCCGGAGCGGATGTGATCAGCTTTCTCACGCGGGTGAACGTGCTGGTGCTGTTCGCCTCGCTGGGCATGCGGCCCCGGCCCGTGATCAGCGAGCGCATGGCGCCCGGCCTGCTGCGAGAACCCGCGATCAACCGACTTGCCCGTCGTCTTCTCTACCCCGGTGCGCGCTGCGCGGTGGTGCAGACCGAGCGCGGCCGGCGGTGGCTGGCCTCGGAGGTGCCGGGCCTGTCGATCCGCGTCGTGCCCAATGCCGTGGTCGCCGCGCCTAGGCTGAGTCTCCCGGTCGTCGATCCCGCCTCCGTCCTGGCACCGCAACGCAGACTCTTGCTGAGCGTCGGCCGGCTCGTGGAGCAGAAGGGCCATGATCGGCTGATCGAGGCATTCGCTTCGATCGCCGATGCATACCCCGCCTGGGATCTGGCCATTCTGGGAGAGGGCTCCTGGCGGGCGCGCCTCGAGTCGCTGGTCGACCTGCACGGGCTCGCTGCGCGCATCCATTTGCCGGGCGTCAGTGGGGATCTCGCGCCGTGGCTTGCGCGTGCCGATCTGTTCGTCCTCCCGTCGCTGGCCGAGGGCTTCCCCAACGCCCTGGCCGAGGCCATGCTCGCCGGTGTGGCCGTCGTGGCGTTCGACTGCGAAACCGGTCCCGCCGATCTCATCGATCCCGGTGTCAACGGTGTGCTGGTCCGGCCGGTCGGGGACGCCGGCGCGCTGGCCCGCGCCCTGGAAACTCTGATGGCGGATGCCCCCCAACGTAGACGACTGGCGGAGCGAGCACCGGCCGTCGCCGCGCGCTACTCGCCCGAGCGCGTGCTCGCCGCCTGGGAACGAGTGCTGGAGGTCGGCGACACTCGCCAGCCGTGGCCCACCGGGAGGCCTGCCTGATGTGCGGCATCGCCGGTGTGTTCGGCATCGACGCGCTTCCGCGGGCGAGCATCGAAGCCATGACCGCGTGTCTCGCGCACCGGGGCCCCGACGGCACCGGCGTGTGGCTCGATCCGGACGGTACCGTCGCGCTCGGCCACCGCCGCCTCGCCATCCTCGACCCCAGCGAGGCCGGCGCCCAGCCCATGGTGTCGGACTGCGGGCGCTGGGTAGTCGTCTTCAACGGCGAGATCTACAACCACCGCGCGCTGCGCGCCGAACTCGAACGCCAGGGCAGGGCACCGTCGTGGCGGGGCCACTCCGACACCGAATCGCTCCTGGCCGCGATCGCCGCGTGGGGGCCCAAGCACGCCGCCCGCGCATCGGTCGGCATGTTCGCGTGGGCCGTGTGGGATCGCATCGGGCGCACACTCACGTTCGCGCGCGACCGGCTCGGCGAGAAGCCGCTCGCACTGGCGCGCGTCCGGGGCGGCCTGGCGTTCGCTTCGGAGACGTCTGCGCTGCGCGCGCATCCGGGGTTCGACCCGCGGCTCGATCCGCACGCGCTCGCCGCCTACCTGCGCTTCGGCACCGTGCAGTCCCCACACAGCATCCACCGTGACGCCGCGCACCTACCGGCCGGCTGCTGCCTGACGGTCCCGCTCGATGCGCGCGGCCGTGTGGTGCCCGGCCCGCTGAGGCCCGAGCGGTACTGGTCGCTCGCAAGACTCGCGCACGACGGGCATCGCGAGCCGTTCACGGGTTCACCCGAGCAGGCCGTGCAGCGGCTCGAGAACCTGCTCACCGAGGCCGTGGACGGCCAGCGCGTGGCCGACCGCCCGCTCGGCGCGTTCCTCTCGGGCGGGGTGGACTCGTCGCTCGTGACGGCGATCCTGCAACGCCAGTCGGCCGGGCCGGTGAACACTTTCTGCGTGGGCTTCGACGACCCGGCCCACGACGAACGCTCCTTCGCCCGCGCCGTGGCCGCACGTCTCGGAACCCGCCACGAAGAACTCTGCCTGACCGCCGGCGAAGCGGCCCGCTGGCGCGACCGGCTGTCCGCCGTCTACGACGAACCCTTCGCGGATTCCTCGCAGCTTCCCTCGCTCGCCCTGGCCCACCTGGCGCGCTCGCGGGTGGTGGTGGCGCTCACCGGTGACGGGGGCGACGAACTGTTCCAGGGCTACGACCGCTACCGCCATGCGGCGCGCGTACAGGCGTTGATGCGGGCACCGGCGTCCGTCCGCAAACCCCTCGCGCGCCTGCTGTGGCGGGTGCCGGCGCGTGCCTGGGACGGTGCCGCGCGGGCCGTGTCCGCCGTGACCGGCCGCGCCTCGGTCGCACGCCCGGGCGACGCCCTGCACAAGCTCGCCCGCGTCCTCGCCAGCCAGCCGCAGGCCGTGCATCGCGCACTGCTGGCCGTCAACGCCGAGTCGGACGCCTGGCTGAGCGCCGACGTCCTGGCCGGCCTGAACCATGCCGACGAAGCCTGTCTCGCCTCGCCCGGCGACCCGGGCGGCGTCGGGGCCACCTCGCTCGGAGACGAACTGCTGTCCGGCCTGAGATCGGAAGAGGTGCCTGAAGCGCCGCCCGGCATCGTCGAACGAGCGATGCTCGCCGACGGTCTCGGATACCTGCCGGACGACCTGCTCGTCAAGGTGGATCGTGCGGCCATGGCGCACGGTCTGGAGACGCGCGTTCCGCTGCTCGATCACCGTATCGTGGAGTTCGCCTGGCAACTGCCCGCGTCCGTCCGCACGCTGGACGGCCACGGCAAGTGGCCGCTGCGCGCGCTGCTCGCAAGAGTCCTGCCCGACGGCCTGCCGCGCCGTCCCAAAATGGGCTTCGGCGTGCCGCTGGCCGACTGGCTTCGCGGTCCGTGGCGGGAATGGGCCGAGCACGGGCTGTCCGAGGCGCGTCTGCGGCGGCTCGGCGTGGTGGACGTCGCCGCGGTCCGCAACGCCTGGCAGCGTCACCTCGAAGGGCGTGAATCCCTGCATCACGCGCTCTGGCCGGTGCTGATGCTCGACGCCTGGACGGAGGCGCCATGAGTGCAGAGCGCACCGTGGTGCTGTTCGCCAACACGCCCTGGTACCTGTTCAACTTCCGGCTCGGGCTCGCCAGACGCTTGCGCGACGAAGGCTGGCGCGTCGTCATGGCCACCCCCGACGGCGGGCACCGCGAGTCGCTCGAGGACGCCGGCTTCGAATGGCGCCGCGCGCCGATGCGGCGGCGAAGCCTGAACCCGGCCCGCAAGCTCGCCCTGGTTGCCTGGCTGGCGCGCCTGCTCAGGCAGGAGCGAGCCGCCGTCGTCCACGGCTTCACCCTGGAGTGCGCGGTCATCGCCGCGCTCGCGGTGCGGCTCGTGCCTCAGGCGCACTGCATCGCGGCCATCACCGGCATGGGGTTCGTGTTCCACAGCGACACCGCAGCCGCGTGGGCGTTGCGCGCCGCGGTGTTACCCGTGCTGCGCGTCGCACTGCGCGGCCGGCGCGTGCGCCTCGTCTGTCAGAACCGCGACGATCGCGCCCGCATCGCCCGCATCGTGGATTGCCCCGTGACGGATGTGGCGCTCATTCGCGGCTCGGGCGTGGACCTGCAGCGCTTCCGTCCGGCCCCCGGCGCGCCGGCCCTGGATCCTGCGGTCGGCGGTCAGCCGGTGGGGGTGCTCATGACCGCGCGCCTGCTCAGGGACAAGGGCGTGTGCGAATACCTCACCGCGGCGCGTCTGCTCAAGTCACGTCATCGCCACGTGCGCTTTTTGCTCGCCGGCACGACCGACCCCGGCAACCCGGCCGGGCTGGATCCGGCCACCATCGCCGACACCTCGCAATCCGTCGCCTGGCTCGGGCACGTGGCGGATCTGCCCGGGCTGCTCGCGCAGGTGCAGATCAACGTGCTGCCGAGCTACGGCGAAGGCCTGCCGCGCGTGCTGCTCGAGGCCGCGGCCTGCGGCCATGCCCTGGTGAGCACAGACGTGCCCGGCTGCCGCGAGGTCGTCATTCACGAGCGCACGGGGCTGCTGGTGCCCCCACGGGACCCCGAAGCGCTGGCCGCGGCCATCGAACGGCTCATCGAAGACCCCTGGTTGCGCCACCGCCTGGCGGCGGGCGCGCTTGTCCACGTGCGTCGCTTCGACGAACAGCGTGTGGTCGACGAAACCCTCGGCCT
Organism: Gammaproteobacteria bacterium; assembly: GCA_030425615.1. GTDB lineage: Bacteria > Pseudomonadota > Gammaproteobacteria > Burkholderiales > Burkholderiaceae_E > JAUIAI01. The sequence goes on along the minus strand of JAUIAI010000009.1, from coordinate 1,814 downwards.
CTACGCAGGCGTATTCGACGGCGCCCGCCGCCGACCCGCCAGCGCCGAGCGCACCGTCAGCGCCAGGCCCTCCGGCAGATCGAACCGCGGCTCGTAGCCGAGCAGCGCCCGAGCACGCTCGATGCTCGCATTCGAATGGCGGATGTCGCCCGTGCGCTCGGGCCTCGAGAGCGGCTCGATCGCCGCGGCCGCCGGCACCGTCATCGACACCTGAGTGCGGATGCGCTCGAACAGCTCGCGCAGGCTCGTGCGCCGTCCGCAGGCGATGTTGAGCAGCCAGTGCGTGCCCTCGGGAATCGCGCAGGAAACGGCCAGCCGGTTCGCCGCCGCCACGTCCGCCACGTAGGTGAAATCGCGCGAGGTTTCCCCGTCTCCGTTCAACACGGGGCGCTCCCCGGCCAGCAGGGTATTCACCCAGCGGGGAATCACCGCCGCGTAATCCCCTTCGGGATTCTGGCGCGGCCCGTAGACATTGAAATAGCGCAAACCGATGCAGCGCATGCCGTAGATGCGCGCATACGATTCCGCGAAGATCTCGTTCGCCCGCTTGGTGGCCGCATACGGCGAAAGCGGGTCACCCAGCCGCGACTCCACCCGGGGCAGCACCGGGCTGTCCCCGTAAACCGAGCTGGAAGACGCATAAACGAAACGCCGAATCCCTTCCTGCCGGGCCGCCTCCAGCAGATTGAAGAAAGCCTCGGTATTCGCGCGGAACGCGCGGGCCGGATCCGCCACCGAACGCGGCACCGAACCCACTGCCGCCTGATGGGAAACCACCTCAATACCTGCAACCGCATCCCGGGCGACCGCAGGATCGGCAAGACAGCCGACACGGAAGTAAGATCGGGCTCGCTCCTCCGGGGATCAGCCCAGCGCCTCGAGCTCCAGATTCAGGCGCGAGACGGTGGAGAAGCTATCTACCCCATGAATAATCTTGATTTGATAATAATCATTATAAGTGGTTATCATCCAGATTACATTATTCAACGCTCTGCTAGGACAGCAAAGGAAAACCCATGGCATTCAATGAATTACTCAAGCAGAAACAGGAACTGGCCGCTAAGCTGGCCAGCCTGGAAAAGCAGATCGAAGACGCCCGCCGCGAAGAGCGTGCCGACGTCATCTCCAAGATTCACGCCATGATGGCCGAGCACGATATCCGCATCAGCGACCTCGGCGGCCGTCCCGGCAAACGCAAGAGCAGCGCCAGCACCGCCGGCCGGAAACTACCCGCCAAATACCGTGACCCCGCCACTGGCGATTCCTGGACCGGCCGCGGCATCAGACCCAAGTGGTTGCAGGCCAAGTTGGAGTCGGGGAGAAAGTTGGAGGACTTCGCGGTCTGAGCCATACATGGCTGCACCCCCTGCAACGCAAGAACCTAGAAGTCGCGTGCGGTAAGTGGGCGCATTTGGGCGAATCAACTCCAAGGCGTCGAAACCGCCCAGATGGCAGCCAGAGTTGTGAAGTCCTACCGGACTTTGTTGTTGATTCAGGTGATTATGGTCACCTCCAGCACGCTGGAAGGACTAGAGAGCATGGTGGTCATGAGCCTCGCAATGAACAGACCGTTGCCCTTAAGCTGCTACTAATCAACGCTGAGCAGGGCAGGTGGTCGGTCGCCCGACGGCCCATGGTGTCCTTGGACCGGTTCATCGTCTTCGAAATTCTGGGTGGAATGCCTCTGGTCAACTGCACGCGAATGGTGGATTTCGACTTGCCGGTGATGCTGCAGAGTGAGTTCCCGCCGAACCTGCGTGACCTTCTGTTGTGTCTCGAGTCTTGGTGGAATGAAGGCCAAACTGCTGGGCGAG
>JAUIAI010000837.1 GCA_030425615.1 Gammaproteobacteria bacterium | reverse complement strand
CAGTTTCGCGGCGAACCGGGCCACGCGCAGCATACGCACCGGGTCTTCACGGTAACGCGTTTCCGGGTCGCCGATCATGCGGATCACACGGCGCTGCATGTCCCGAACACCGTCGTGATAGTCGAGCACCTCCCCGCCCACCGGGTCGTAGTAGAGCGCGTTGATGGTGAAGTCGCGCCGGGTGGCGTCCTCTTCCTGGGTGCCCCAGACGTTGTCACGCAGCACGCGGCCGTGGTCGTCGGTCTCGGCGTTGGTCTGGAGGGCACGAAACGTGGACACCTCGATCATGTCTCGGCCGAACATGACGTGCACGATCTGGAAACGCCTGCCGATGACCCGGGCGCGCCTGAACAGCTTGACGACATCCGGCGGCGTCGCGTCGGTCGCGACGTCGAAGTCCTTGGGCCGGGCGCCGGCCAGCAGGTCGCGGACGCCGCCGCCGACGACGTAGGCCTTGAAGCCGGCCTTGTGCAGTGTCTCGCAGGTGCGGACCGCCGCGGGCAGCACGGCGGCGTCGTCGATGCCGAGATCGCTCGCGCGATAACGCTTGGCTTCGTGTCGGACGCTGGAGCGCAGGCTGCGTCTGCGCAGCACCCGGCCGATCAGGCGACGGATCATCGGGTTTCGCCTTGGAAGAGGTGCATCACCGGCCAGCCGCGCTCACGGGCGATGCCGAGCAGCCGCTCGTCCGGATTGGTGGCTACCGGATCCGTGACCCGCTCGAGCAGGGGCAGGTCGTTGACGGAGTCGCTGTAGAACCAGCTCCGCCCGAAGTCGCCCAGCGAATGGCCGAGGCTCGCGAGCCAGGTTTCTGTCCGCGTGATCTTGCCTTCGCGGAACGAGGGCACGCCGCGGTGGCGGCCCGTGTAGCGACCGTCGTTCGCGGTCTCGAGTTCGATGGCGATCAGATGTTCGATTCCGAAGGCGTCGGCGATGGGGCGGGTGACGAACTCGTTGGTGGCGGTCACGATCGCGCAGAGATCGCCCGCGTTCCGGTGTCGTTCGACCAGCTCGACCGCCGTGGGGCGGATGTTGGGGTGCACGTGGCGCACCATGTAACGCGCATGCATGTCGTCCAGCTCCGCGCGTTCGAAGCGCGCCAGAGGCGCGAGCTGGAATTCGAGGAACTCCTCGATCACGAGGGTGCCGGCCTTGTACTGGGCGAAGAACTCGTCGTTGCGGGCGCGATGGGCCGCGCCGTCGATGACGCCGATCTCGCCGAGGAAGCCGGCCCAGCCGTGGTCGCTGTCGATCGGCAGCAGTGTGTAGTCGAGATCGAAGAGTGCGAGATTCATGGGTCTTTTTACAGTGTATCAGCCACCGGCGCCGGTCTCGTGCAGGCGCTCGAATTCGCGCAACAACGGCACGGTGAGCGGCCTTGAACGCGCCAGGGCGAAGCGATCCAGCGCATCCAGCAGGCTGGCGAGATGCCGGATATCCCGGGTGTGCCGGGTCATCAGCCGGTTCAGGACCGCCGGATTCGCGGCCAGGCCCCGACTGACGAGCATCGCGCGCAAGGCCGTGGCGATGTCCTCGTCGCTGAGCGGGCGCAGGGCCAGCACCAGTCCGGCGGCCAGCCGCGAGCGCAGATCTTCGCGGATGACGAGGCCGTCGGGCGGCTGGCGGGCCGCGATCACGAGCACCGACCCGGGCAGTGCGCCCAGACGGTTGAGCGTCAGGAAGAGCCGGGCGAGGCCCGCCTCGTCGAGCGACTCGAGGTCGTCCAGGGTCAGCAACGGGTGGGCGGCGAGCCAGTCCGGGTCGGCGTCATGACCGAGCGGCAGTGGGGCGGCATTCACGAGTGCACTCAGAAGGTGCGATTTCCCGCTGCCGGGGGGGCCCCAGACCAGGACCGGAGAGGCGGGCCGCTCGCCTGCGTCCAGCGCACGCATCGTGACCAGCGCCTCGTGGTTCGGCCCCGGCACGAAATTGTCCAGGCTGGCCGGAGCCGGGCCGGGCAGATCCAGCGGCAGTTGCTGCACGATCAGGCCTGCCTGTGGAAGAACTCGCTGTCGCGGTAGGCGCGGCGCACCCGGCGCAGCGCCACCGCGAGGATCGCGGCCAGCGGCAGCGCCAGGAGCACGCCCACGAAGCCGAACAACGAGCCGAAGGCCAGCAGCGCGAAGATGACGGCCACGGGATGCAGGCCTATGCTCTCGCCC
>JAUIAI010000836.1 GCA_030425615.1 Gammaproteobacteria bacterium | reverse complement strand
GCCGTGGCCGAGTTGTACGTCCGGAACTTCACACCGTTCAGGTCGGCCATCGACTCGACCGGCTTCTTCGTGTAGAAGCCCTGGCCGGGCCACGGCACCGCATAGAGCAGACGCATGCCCTGCTTGGCCAGGCGCTTCTCCACCAGCGGACGCTGCAGCTTCCAGAGCCGGGCGGCCTCGTCATAGCTGCTCGCCAGGAAAGGCACCGCGTCGGCGCCGAAGACCGCGTCCTCGTTGAGCAGGTTCGCCATCAGCATCTCGCCGATCTGGACCTGCCCGGTCTGGACCGCCCTTCGGATCTCCGGATGCTTGAACAGCGACTGCGCACTGTGCACGTTGATGGTCAGTTCACCGCCGCTCTTCTCGGCGACGTCGGCCACGAACTGGCGGATGTTCTTGGTGTGGAACTCGGCTTCCGGGTACGGGGTGGGCATCTCCCAGGTGGTGGCCATGGCGCTGGCCGCCGACAGCGCGCCGGCTGCCGCGCCGATCACCAGCTTTCGAATCAGTGTCATCATCGTCTCCAACGGTCGAGTGAAACGGATGCGCCGCCGTGCCGAAGCGTCTGGCGGCGCATGCCGCGCCCGCAAACTATAGCCCACCGGATCCGCCGATGCCCAAACGACCGATATTGCGAACCCCGGCGCAACCCGCCTCGCCCCAGCAACAGCCGCGGGCGCTCCGGCGCGGCGCACTGGCGCTCCTCGTCTGTGCGGGCTGCACGGTGACGGTGCCTTGCGCGGCGGCCGGACCGTCGATGCAGACCGTCGGTGACTTCGAGATCGACCGCACCGAAGTCACCGTAGGCGACTTCCGCAGGTTCGTGGACGCCACCGGCCTGCAAACGCAGGCCGAGCGCGCGGGCGGCGGTCGCACGTATGAAGCCGGATGGGAGCAACGTGCGGGCTGGGTCTGGCATTCGCCCTATGGAGTGCCCGCGCAGGACGATGAGCCGGTGGTGCACGTCACACACGCCGAAGCCGCTGCGTACTGCGCCTGGGCCGGCAAGCGCCTGCCCTCCGAGGCCGAGTGGCGCACTGCCGCCCACACCGAGACTCGCGTCTCCCCGCCCGCCGGCTTCGAACGAGGACACACGTACGACTATCCGACGGGGCGCACACCCGAGGGTGCGAACTGCCTGGGAGACTGCGGCGACTCGGTGAGGCCTGTCTCTCATGCCGTCACGAGCCGCGGTCGCGGCCATGCGCCCGCCGGCACGTCCCGGGCCGGGGTCAACGGGCTCCATGACATGGGCGCCAACGTCTGGGAATGGGCCGTCGGCGAAGACGAAGCCGGGACGCAGCCCACGATGGGCGGCTCCTGGTGGTACGGGGCCGCTCAGATGCATCGCGAGCATCGCGCGGGCAAACCGGCCGACACTGCAGTGGTGTACATCGGTTTCCGTTGCGCGCGCTCGCGCTGAGCGCAGGCCTTCGGGAACAGGCGTCAGCGAAAGACAACCGTCTTGTGACCGTTCTGCAGAATGCGATGCTCGGCATGCCACTTCACGGCCCGGGCGAGCACCACGCATTCGGTATCGCGCCCGATCGCCGTCAGGGTGGCGGTGTCCATGCCGTGGTCCGCACGCGCCACGTCCTGTTCGATGATGGGGCCCTCGTCGAGTTCCGCGGTCACGTAGTGCGCGGTCGCCCCGATCAGCTTGACCCCGCGATCGTGCGCCTGCTGGTAGGGACGGGCCCCCTTGAAGCTCGGCAGGAACGAGTGATGGATGTTGATCGCCCGGCCCGCCAGCTCGCGGCAGAGATCGTCGGACAGAATCTGCATGTAGCGCGCGAGCACGACGAGTTCTGCGCCGGTCTGCCGGATGATCTCCAGGGTCCGCTGCTCCGCCTGCGGCTTGGTGTCGGCGGTGACCGGCACGTGGTGAAACGGAATGTCGTAGCCGGCGACCAGCTGGTAGAAGCTGCGGTGGTTGGACACGACCGCGCGGATGTCGATCGGCAGCAGTCCCGAGCGATGACGGAACAGCAGGTCGTTCAGGCAGTGGCCGAGCTGTGACACCATGATGACCGCCGGCATCGGCCGGTCGGCCGGTGCGAAGTTGGCCGTCATGTCGAACGCCTCGGCCACCGATGCGAAGCCGGCCGTGATCGCGCGGGCCTGCTCGGCACTGTCGGCTCCGTCCGGGGCCCCCAGCAGTTCGAA
>JAUIAI010000835.1 GCA_030425615.1 Gammaproteobacteria bacterium | reverse complement strand
CCGAGCCAGCGGGCGAGGCGGCCGGCGGCGGCGATCGTGCGCTCCTGGATCGGCAGCCTCGGATCGCAATGGGTTTGGGCGGCCACCGCCGCCTGGTCCTCCGGGACATCGTAGCCGCGCGCCCGCTCCGCGACCGCGCGGGTGTCGAGACCCTCGGCGATCGCGTCCACGAGCTCCACCTCGGCCCCGCGCTCGCGCGCGATGGCGCCGAGGCCGGACACCGATGCCGAAACGGCCGCCCGCATCTGCGCCGGAATCGGACTGCGCCACGAGATCATCGAGCAGACCGACGACCGTTACGGCGACGAACGGCGCAAGAACCTGCTCACCGGCTACTTCGCCGACGAGCACGTGCAGACGATGCCGATCGTGCGCTGGCTGCGCGACCACGACATCGAGGTGACCTGGGACGGTATCGCCGGCGACATCTTCTCGTGCGGCGTCTACGACAGCGAGGAGTTCGTATCCGCCTTCCAGGGCAACGATCTGCGCCCATTCGTCGAGAACGAACTGGGCGAAGAGGGATACCTCGCATCCATGCTCAAGCCCGAGGCACTGCGCCGCTGGCCCCGCGCCGTGGCCGAGGAACGCCTGATGCGTGAACTCGCCCGCTACCGCGACCTGCCGAACCCGGTGGCGCCCTACTTCTTCCTGAACCGGGTGCGCCGCAAACTCGCCCTCTCACCGTTCGGAATGCTGAACCAGGGAACGCACGTTCTCTGCCCGTACCTGGATCACGACCTGTTCGACAGCCTGATCAATCTGCCGCTCGCCTATTTTCGAGGCCGGCAGTTCCACAGCGAGGCGATCGACGCCTTCTACCCGGAGCTTCCGCACCTGCCCTATACGTCGGTGCACGAAGGCTTCGTGCCCGAAAGACGCGACCGGATCATGCGTTTCGCACTGGCCTTCGGCCGGACGGCGATGGGCGGCGACGCCCGCGTTCCCGGCTGGCGGCCGAGTGTCCATCGCCGACAGCTGCTCGCGCGCCTGACCAAGGCGGCACTCTCCAGCGAGTACGGCACCCGCATGCCGCTGATGTTCTCCCGCCTGGTCGTGTTGACCGACCTGGAGGCGGCGATCGAAGGGGGTTCCCCACTGTGAGCTGGGGAACCGCGGACCACGCTGCCGACCTCGAGGAAGACACGCCCGGGGTCGCGCCCGGGACGGCGGGTCCGCTGCCGGCACGCATGCCGGCTGCGCGGACGACGCCGGACACCGACCCGTACCCCGACGAAGCCACGACGCCGGAGACGGCGCCTCCGTCGATCTCGGTCGTCATGCCGGTCTACAACGGTGCCGCGACGATCGCGGAAGCGATCAATTCCGTGCTCGCGCAGACGGTTCCGGTCCTGGAGATCGTCGTCGTCGACGACGGCTCGACCGACGAGACCATCGCGATCCTGTCGCGCTACCGCGATCGCGTTCGCGTCATCCGGCAGAACCGCGCCGGCAACGCCGGTGCGCGAAACCGCGGAGTCCTCGAGGCCCGCGGCGACTGGATCGCGGTGCTGGACGCCGACGATCTCTGGCGACCGGACAAGCTCGAGAAACAGATCGTGCATTGCGACTCCGCGGACGTGATCTATGCCGCCAACCGGAACTTCGGCGACTGCTCGAGGGTGGGCGAACTGCGCAGCATCGATCCCTACTGCGCGCCGCAGGACCCGCTGCGCATCCTCATGGTGGAGAACTTCATCACGCACTCGACCGTACTGGTCAGACGCGATTCGATACTGGCCGTCGGCAACTACGACGACTCGCTGCGCTCGGCCTGTGACTGGGACCTGTGGTTGCGGCTGGCGCACGCCGGCGTCCGGTTTCGGGGCGTCCCCGAGCCGCTGGTCGACTACCGCTGGATCTCGGGCACCACCTCGCGGCGTAACCACCATCAGAACGCCCTGAACCGGCTGCGCGTCGTCAAGCGGGCCATCGAGCGCTCCGGCCTGTCCCGGATCGGACTGCACACGCTGCGGCGCGCATTACATAACGTCTGCTGCACCTCTGCCTGGTTCGCGGCGGCGGACAGGCCTTACTTCGCCCTGCGCTGGTATCTGCTCGCCCAGGTGTTCCGTCCGAACGATCTCGCCGTCTGGCGCGAGATCGCGAGCCTCGTGCTTCGTCCGCTGCTCGATCCCGTGCGGGCGCTCCGGGAGGCGCACGAAGG
>JAUIAI010000834.1 GCA_030425615.1 Gammaproteobacteria bacterium | reverse complement strand
CGGGCGAGCCGGCACAGGGCGAATGCTCGGCCGGCGCCTGCGCCGGTGCGCGAACGCTGCGCGAAGCGGCCGAACAGGGTGCGCGGCTCGGCACGGCCTGCGCCCGGGCAACGGGCGATCACCCCCCCGGGCAGACGACCGGACAAGTGCCGGGTGGCACGCCCGGACAAGCTTCCGTAGACGCTCTCGGCGCTGAGATCGGGCAGCCCGTCATCGCACCGGCCGACCCTGGGTCGCTGCGTCAGCTCTGGCTGGTGCCTCACCCCCGGGGGCCGGAACGGGCTCCCAAACAATTCGTCGATCTGCAGAACGATGTCGCGGCCAGCGACCTGTTGCTGGCGCTTCGCGAAGGCTTCGAATCCATCGAGCACGTCAAGCGCTACACGGCCATGGGCTTCGGTACCGATCAGGGCAAGACCGGCAACATTAACGGCATGGGCATCGTCGCGCAGACGCTGGGCAAACCGATTCCCGCCGTGGGTACGACCACGTTCCGGCCCAACTACACGCCGGTGACTTTCGGCGCGGTGGCCGGCGTGGAACTGGGTGACGCCTTCGATCCCGTGCGCACCACCGCGCTGCACGAATGGCATGTCGCGCAAGGCGCACGGTTCGAAGACGTGGGGCAGTGGAAGCGGCCGTGGTTCTACCCCCGCGGGAACGAGGACATGGCCGCGGCCGTGCGTCGCGAGGTGCTCGCCGTACGCCGCGGCGTGGGCCTGCTCGATGCCTCGACTCTGGGCAAGATCGACATCCAGGGCCCGGATGCCGCCACGCTGCTGAACCGCGTCTACACCAACGGCTGGAGCCAGCTCGCGATCGGCCGTGCCCGATACGGCCTGATGCTGGACGAGAACGGCATGGTGTTCGACGACGGCGTCACTGTGCGCCTGGGCGAGCAGCACTACCTGATGCACACGACCACCGGCGGTGCGGCGCGGGTGCTGGCCTGGCTGGAGCGCTGGCTGCAGACCGAATGGCCGGACCTGGACGTCTATCTGACCACGGTCACCGACCACTGGGCAACGATCGCCGTCGCCGGCCCCGACAGCCGCCTGCTGCTGCGCCGGGTCTGCGCCGACGTCGATTTCGACGACGCGGCCTTCCCGTTCATGAGTTATCGGCCGGGCACGGTTGCCGGTGTCGGGGCGCGCCTGCTCCGGGTCAGCTTCTCGGGCGAGCGCAGCTATGAAGTCAGCGTCCCGGCCGCCGATGCCCTGCAGGTGTGGCAGGCCTTGACGGAAGCGGGCGCCGATCTCGACGTCACCCCCTACGGCACCGAGACCATGCACGTGCTGCGCGCCGAGAAGGGTTTCATCATCGTGGGCCAGGACACGGACGGCTCGGTGTCGCCCGTCGATCTGGGCATGGCGGGGTTGGTGTCGAAGACCAAGGACTTCCTGGGCAGGCGTTCGCTCGTGCGCAGCGACACGGCGCGCACCGATCGCAAACAATTCGTCGGCCTGCTGACCGACGATCCGGCGGTCGTGTTGGCCGAAGGCGCCCAGATCCTGAACGAGGTACCCGCGCGTTTGCCGGCCCCCATGGTGGGACACGTGACCTCCAGTTATGCCAGCCCCACGCTGGGCCGCTCCATCGCGCTGGCGCTGGTGCGTGGCGGTCATGCCCGCCACGGGGAAACGGTCTGGGTCTCTGCCGGCGGCGCCCCCCCGCGGCGCGCGGTGATCACGAGCGCGGTGTTCTACGACCCCGACGGAGAACGCCAGCAGGCCACCTCGACCCGGGAGGCTGACGAGCAGGCGGCCACGGCCGGCGCGTCCGCGTCGTGGCCGGTGGCGGGGCACGTGCCCGTGGAAGGTGTCGTGTCGGAGGTCCGGATGCCCACCCGGACGCAGAGCCGGATGCAGACGCAGGTGCAGATGCAGGGCCGCACGGAGGCGCCCCAGTCGACGACGCCGGCGGTTCCCGGAGCGAACCGCCTGCAGGCCCGCTGGCTTCGAGATCTGACCGTTCTGAACCTGCGCGGCGATTCGGATGACGGCCGCTTCGCGGCTGCCGTGCGCCACGCGTTCGGCGTCTCGCTTCCGGCACGGGCCTGCAGCACGACCGTGTCCGGCGACCGACGCATCGTGTGGGCCGGACCCGACGACTGGTTCCTGATCGCCCCGGGCGATGAACGAGCGCCGTCGATGCGGGCGCTGCAGGACTC
>JAUIAI010000833.1 GCA_030425615.1 Gammaproteobacteria bacterium | reverse complement strand
TCTTGGTCATGTGGCAGATCGCCACGTTGCGCATGCCCGAGATCTGTTTGCTGCCACGACCGGTGAGCCCGCCGATATTGACGATGCGGCCGTAGCCGTTGGCCTTCATGTGCGGCGCGCAGGCCTGCGCCATGCGCAGGTAACCCACGACCTTGATGTCGATGTCGCGCAGCAGGTTCGCGGCGTCCACGTGCTCCAGTTCACCCCGCACCAGTCCGCCGGGGTGTGCCGCACCGTTCACGAGCACGTCCAGGCGGCCGAAGGCGTCCACGGTGCGCCGGACCGCCTCGCGGACCGCGTCGTCGTCGGTGACGTCCGCCGCCACGGCCAGCGCCTTGCGTCCCGTGGCCTCCTCGATCTGAGCGGCCGCGGTCTCCAGCGCTTCCCGCGTTCGCGCGACGATCGCCACGTTCATGCCTTCGCGCGCCAGGGCCTCGGCGACCGCGCGGCCGATTCCGAGGCTGCCGCCGGTGATCAGGGCGACGCGGTCTTCGAGTTGCAGATCCATTCAGGGCTCCAGGGGTTGGCTTCCCGCGGTCGGGAGAGGGCGGGCGCGGCCGGATGGACCACGGCCGCGGCCGGACCGGTTCGTCAGGGGATGTTCATCTGCACCAGGGCGGGTCCGTTCAGGCGGCCCGCCCAGGCGAGGGCGTCGCGCAGCTGGGCCTGGTCGTCGACCGGGCGGCCGTCCACACCGTAACCTCGCGCGAGCGCGACCCAGTCCGTGGCGGGGTCGCCCAGCTCGGTCAGCGCCGCGGCGGAGCCGGTGATCTCCGTCATGCCGTCGCGCTTCATCTCGTTCTGCAGCACGCCGTAGCGGTTGTTCGCCGTGATCAGCACGGTGACCGGCAGGCGCTCGCGCGCCATCGTCCAGAGGGCCTGCAGCGTGTACTGGGCGCTGCCGTCCGACTGCACGCAGACCACGCGCCGCCCGGGCGCGCCCAGGCTCGCGCCCACCGCGGCCGGCAGTCCCTGGCCGATGGCGCCGCCGGTGTTCGTGAGGACCGTGTGGGCCGCCGAGGCCGCGGAGGCGGTGTAGAACGGGTAGCCGCAGGTGCCGCCCTCCACCGAGACGATCGCGTTCTCCGGCAGCCAGGCAGCGATCTCGTGCGCCGCGTTGGCGGCGCTCAGGCGTTCGTGACCCGTGCCGGGCGCGAGACGGGGCCGAGAGCCGTCGAAAGGTCGGGCGCCCAGGGCCTGAGCGAGCGCGGCCAGAGCGTCGGTGGCGGCCTCCGTTGGGTCGGCCAGCACCAGGAGCTTGTCCTCGGGAACGATCGCGCTCGGGGTGTCGGGATAGGCGAAGTAGGTCACGGGGGCGGCCGCGCCGGCCACCACGACCACTTCCGCGGCGGCCACTGCCGCGAACGCGGGTTCCGGGAAGTACGGGAAGCGCTCCGGCGCCGGCCGTCCGCTGCCGCGATCCACCACCGCCGGGAAGGTTTCGCAGTAGAAGGCCGCACCCAGTGCGTCGGCGATGCCCTGCGCCGCGCGCAGGCCGGAGTCGCTCAGGGCGTCGCCGCCGACCAGCAGCAGCACCCGCTTTCCCTTGACCGCCCGGGCGACCTGCTCGATGCGCGCGCCCTGGACTGCGCCGCGCGCCGACGTGTCGCGGGCGCCGGGGACCTGCGCCGCCTCCGTGCCAACGGGCTCCGCCGCGTCCGCGGGGGCCGGCGCCGCCTGGAGATCGGCCGGGTACACCACGGTGGCGATCTGCCCGCCTTGATCCAGCGCCGCGCCGACGGCCTCACGCCCGAGGGCGGCCGGCGCGTCTCCGGGGCCGACGAAGCGAAGCCACGCGGACACCGGCCGCGCCAGCGACTCGATGTCGCTCGTGAGCGGCGCGTCGTAGGGCAGATGCCTGGCCGCGTGATCGCCGATGAGATTGACGATCGGCGAGCGCGCGCGGCGCGCGTTGTGCAGGTTCGCGATGCCGTTGGCGAAGCCGGGCCCCAGATGCGTGAGCGTGAGCGCGGGCCGGCCCGTGATGCGGCCGTAGCCGTCGGCGGCGCCGGTGCACACGCCCTCGAACAGACCCGTCACGAGCCGCCAGCCCGGCGAGGCGTCGAACGCCCGCACGATGGCGAGCTCGGTGGTGCCGGGATTGGCGAAGCACATGGAGACGCCCGCCTGCCGGCATCCGTTCAGGAATGCCGCGGCGCCGGTGAGGCCCGTTGT
>JAUIAI010000832.1 GCA_030425615.1 Gammaproteobacteria bacterium | reverse complement strand
TGTGTCGCGCTTCGGCCTCATCTACGCCGGTGCGCAGAAGAACATCGGGCCGGCCGGGCTCACCATCGTGATCGTGCGCGACGACCTGATCGGCCACGCGCCGGATTCGCTGTCACCGATGCTGGATTTCAAGGCGCACGCGGAGGCCGACTCCATGCTGAACACGCCGCCCACGTACGCGGTGTACACGGCGGGCCTGGTGTTCAAGTGGCTCAAGTCCCTGGGCGGCGTGGCCGGCATCGAATCGGTCAACCGCGAGAAGGCCGAGGCTCTCTACGCGGCGATCGACGGGTCGCCGTTCTACTCGAACCCCGTGGCGCCGCAGAACCGCTCGCGCATGAACGTGCCGTTCACACTGGCCGACGCCTCCCGTGACGAGGCCTTCCTCGCGGGCGCCAAGAGTGCCGGATTGCTGCAGCTCAAGGGACACCGGTCCGTGGGCGGCATGCGGGCCTCGATCTACAACGCCATGCCGATGGAGGGTGTCCAGGCCCTGATCGGCTACATGCGCGAGTTCGAGCGGGCACAGGCATGATGCGCAACCGCAAGGCCCGGGTTCTCGTCCTGAACAAGATCTCTGAGGCGGGCCTCTCGCGTCTGCCGAACGATCTCTACGAGACCGGGTCGGAGATGGCCTCCCCCGACGCGGTCCTGGTGCGCTCGGCCGACATGCACGCCATGGACATTCCGGCCAGTGTCCTGGCAATCGCGCGGGCCGGTGCCGGAACGAACAACATCCCGGTCGCCGACATGAGCCGCCGCGGCGTTCCGGTGTTCAACGCCCCGGGCGCCAACGCCAATGCGGTCAAGGAACTGGTGCTGGCGGGCATGCTGCTGTCCGCGCGCAACCTGCCGGATGCGCTGCACTTCGTGCGGGAGATCGACGTCGAGGCACCCGAACTGGATGCGCGCATCGAAGCCGGCAAGAAAGCCTATGCCGGCTCCGAGCTCTCGGGGCGCACTCTCGGAGTCATCGGCCTCGGCCGGATCGGCTGTCTCGTGGCCGAATCGGCGATCTCGCTCGGCATGCGGGTGATCGGCTACGACCCGGAGATCACGGTCGAGGCCGCCTGGAGCCTGCCCGCACAGGTGCGCAAGGCATTCAGCATTCCGGAGCTGCTGCAGGCCTCGGACTACGTCACGCTGCACGTGCCCCTGGTCGAAGCCACCCGGCATCTGATCGACGAGGACATGCTGGCGCATCTGCGGCCGCACGCCACACTGCTCAACTTCGCGCGCGGCGGGGTGGTACAGGACGCCGCGGTGCGCAAGGCGCTCGACGAGGGCCGTCTTGCCCGGTATGTCTGCGACTTTCCGAGCGCCCGCCTGCACGGCCACCCCGGCGCGATCGCGCTGCCCCACCTGGGCGCGTCCACGCACGAGGCGGAGGAGAACTGCGCGATCATGGTCGCCGACCAGCTTCGCGATTTCCTCGAGCACGGCAATGTGCGCAACACCGTCAACTTTCCGACGGTGCACATGCCACGGGAGTCGTCGGACCGGATCGCGATCGCCAATGCCAACGTACCGAACATGCTCGGCCAGATCTCCACGGAAATGGCGCGCGCCGGCCTGAACATCCACAACATGATCAACAAGTCGCGCGGCGAGGTGGCCTATACGCTCGTGGACGTCGACAGCCCGGTCCGTCAGGAGGTCATCGACGCGGTGTGCGCGATCCCCGGCGTGCTGGCCGTGCGATACCTGCCCGTGCCGCGCTGATCGCGGCGACGCCGACCCTGCCCGCGGCCGGTGCGGAGCGCGGAGGGGTCAGCGGCGCAGCCGATCCACGAACCAACGCACGATCGCCTCCCAGACCGCGTCGCGACCGACCGCGTCCTCGACGCCGTGTTCGAGGTTCGGGTTGTCGTTGATCTCGATCACCGCGACGCCGCTCGCGAGCTGCTTCAGATCGACGCCGTAGAAACCGTCGCCGATCAGACGGGCCGCACGCACGGCGATGTCGATCACCTCCGCAGGCGCGTCCTCGATGGCGAAGGTGGCGAACCCTCCCTCCACGGCTCTTCCGTTCGGGCGATGGTCGACGATCTGCCAGTGATTGCGCGCCATCATGTACTGACAGGCGAACAGCGGCTGCCCCCCGAGCACGCCGATCCGCCAGTCGAAGGCGGTCGGAAGATAGGCCTGGGCCAGCAGCAGGTCCGACTCGCCGAACAGGC
>JAUIAI010000831.1 GCA_030425615.1 Gammaproteobacteria bacterium | reverse complement strand
GAACATCACGGGCTGCAGGTTACGGTCACGGGCCGCGGTGGCCATGAGCAGCGCCAGCCACTTCCGCAGACGCTTGTATCCCAGCATCATGAGCGCGTGCTGGAAAGACTGTACCTCGACGCGCAGCCCGAACGCGGGAGAATTCAGATAGCGCAGCAGTCGGAACGCCAGCGCCGGGTCACGACGGACCTCCTGCTCCATCTCGGCCGGCTCGGCCTGCGCGCCGATCATCTGGATCAGCTTGGCCACCGTTCCGAAACTGGGATTCGCGCTGGCGCTCTCCGCCCGCTCGACGGCGTCGAGGAACGGCCAGCCGATGACCCCCATGGCGCCCTTCTCGAACGCCTGCTCCATCTGGGCGATCGAGTTGACCCCGGTCAGCGTGTACGGCATGTTGCGGCGACCCGCATGCTCCTCGGCCACCGAGGCGGCTTCGGTCATGCGGCGATCCTGATCCACCGGGATCAGGCTCATGCGAAAGGCCTCGAGCAGTTCGGGTCCGAGCGCCCCGAGCGGCCGCCCGCGCATCACCATCGAAAAGCCCTTGATGTGCAGATCGACGACGATCTCCGCGCCGGCCGGATCCGCCACGAAGACGGACGGAACCTCGATCCAGAGATCCTCGCGAGGCGTGAGCGCCAGCAGATGGGCATCAGGCGGCGAACCGCCGACGTCCAGCATCAGCGCCCCGCCGTCCCTCGTCCAGAGTTCCGCGATCGTCTCGTAGGCCTGCGCCATGGTCACCGGCTCGTCGCGCCTGGCCTGGACGGACAGTCGGGTGGCGACGGCGGTGCGCTTGTCGTTGACGACGGGCGCGTAGGTCAGGGCGTGCTGGGCGAGAAAACTCATGGCGGTGAAGTGTCCGGTGCAGGGACCTTCATCATAGGCAGTCGCCCCGCTGCGGAAACGCCGGAAATGCGTCGGTGCGACCGTCCAGATCCCGTCCGGGCGCTCGCTGCGACCCGGGTGACGCCGGTGATCGGTCCGCGCGGAGCCGCGGACCTGCGCGCTGCGAGTCGACCCCGGAGCGTGGACGCTGGGCACTAAGTCATATATATGATCTAATTGACACTCGCACAGGAGGCGTCAAAGATGATTCATTTCGTAGTGCACGAAGAAGGCGACGGCGTGGGTGTCGTCGTCGTCGAGGGGGTGACCGCCGGCAAGAATCTGACCGGCTGGATCATGGAAGACGACAAGGAAGTCAGCTTCAAGGCCAAGACCGAGATCCCCATCGGACACAAGCTGGCCTTGCAGGACTTCAAGGTGGGCGACACCGTGATCAAGTACGGCGTCGACATCGGCAAGGTCGTGGCCCCGATCAAGAAGGGCGAGCACCTGCACGTCCATAACGTCAAGACCAAGCGCTGGTGAGAAAAATGGACATCAAGAAAGCGAAATTCTGGGGATACAAGCGCGAGAACGGCCGCGTCGGCGTGCGCAACCACGTCATCATCCTGCCGGTGGACGACCTGGCCAATGCCGCCTGTGAAGCGGTGGCCGCCCACATCAAGGGCACGATGGCGATCCCGCATCCCTACGGCCGGCTGCAGTTCGGCGCCGACCTGGATCTGCACTTCCGTACGCTCATCGGCACCGGTTGCAACCCAAACGTGGCCGCGGTGGTGGTCATCGGCATCGAGCCCGGATGGACGCAGAAGGTCGTGGACGGCATTGCCGCCAGCGGCAAGCCGGTGGCCGGCTTCTCGATCGAGCACAACGGCGACATCGCCACGATCGCTGCCGCCTCGCATGCCGCCTACAAGTTCATGAAGCATGCGACCACACTCACCCGCACCCAGCATCCGATCAAGGAGCTCTGGGTGTCCACGAAGTGCGGCGAATCCGATACCACTTCCGGCTGCGGCGCGAACCCCACCGTGGGCAATGCGTTCGACAAGCTGTACGCGGCCAAGACCACGCTGGTGTTCGGTGAAACCACCGAACTCACGGGCGGTGAGCATCTGGTGGCCGCGCGCTGCCGGACACCGAAGATCCGCGATCAGTTCCAGGCCATGTTCGACCGCTACCAGGAGGTCATCGACCGGCACAAGACCAGCGATCTGTCCGAGTCCCAGCCCACCAAGGGCAACATCGCCGGCGGATTGACCACCATCGAAGAGAAGGCCCTGGGCAACATCCAGAAGATCGGCAAGAAGTGCATGGTCGACGGGGTTCTGG
>JAUIAI010000830.1 GCA_030425615.1 Gammaproteobacteria bacterium | reverse complement strand
CTCTCCAGTTGCTCACGACTGCGAGCCAGGCTCTCGCCGAACTGCCGGAACTCCGCCCGGACTGCGACCAGCAAACCCCTGATCTCACTGGAACGACGCTCGACCGCCAGCGTACGAAGCCCCAGTTGCAGGCTGGACAGAATGGCCGCGACGGTGGTCGGGCCGGCCAGCAGCACTCGGTGGCGCCCCTGCAGCTCGTCCACGAGTCCCGGGCGGCGGGCCAGCTCGGCGAACAGGCCCTCGACGGGCACGAACAGCACGGCAAAATCGGTCGTCGCCGGCGGTTTGACGTACTTCTCGGCGATCTTGCGCGCTTCTCCTCGAACCCGCTGCTCGAGTTGCCTGGCAGCCCGGTCGGCGCCCACCGCATCTGCCTGCTCCTGGGCCGCAAGCAGACGCTCATAGTCTTCGCGCGGGAACTTGGCGTCGATCGGCAGCAGGACCGGCGCATCGGACGGGCTTGCCCCCGGAAGCCGGATGGCGAACTCCACCCGTTCGCCGCTTCCCGGTGCGATCTCGACGTTGGTGCCATACTGAGTCGCCGCGAAAAGCTGCTCGAGGATTGCGCCGAGTTGCGCCTCTCCCCAGGTTCCGCGCGTCTTGACATTGGTGAGCACACGTTTGAGATCGCCGACGTCACCGGCCAGCGCCTGCATTTCGCCCAGTCCGCGTTGTACCTGCTCGAGTCTTTGAGAGACCGTCCTGAAAGACTCACCGAGCCGGCGCTCCAGCGATTCGTGCAGCTGCTCGTCGACGGTGCGCCGCATGCTCTCCAGACGCTCCGCGTTGTCCGTGCGCAAGCGATCCAGCTGGGCATCGACTGCATCTCGGAGATGATCGAGGCGCCCGGCCAGGGCATCGAGCCTGCGGGACTGTCGCTCCGCCTCGGCCGCACCGTGCTGGGCAACCGACCGGTCGAGTTCGCGCAGGGCCTGCAGCAAAGTGGCGCGCATCTCCGGCGCGAGCCTGTCGACGTCGTGGACGAGCGCGTCCTGGCGCTGCCCCTGGCGCGCGAGCTGCTCGGCCAGCAGCCGCAGGCCCGGCTCTGGGTCCGGACGCCGCCGCACGACCAGCACGATCAGCAGCACGAGCGTCACCAGGAGCAAGGCAACCGCCAGCCAGTCGGCGCCAAGTGCGTCGGGCATCATGACTGCGTGCCCGACGCCGACAGACTGCCGCCCGCCGGACCCGGCTCTTGGCGCGACGTGACAAATCTCACGGTCCGGGAACCGGGTCTGGGGGACCATTTCCGGTCCCGGGCCCGGTAACCGAAGCTTCCGGACACGGGCCCGAGGGCGCAGGCCACTGCAGCCCCGCCAGACCAAGAGGACTTCATCATGCGTGCTCCCGCGACTTCATTCATGACTCCGGCCGCAGTATCGGCTGTGGCGGCGCTCGCCCTGGCCCTTGCCGCAGGCCCGGCCGCCGCGCGCTCCGCCGACGATTCGACGCAGATCTATCGTTGCGACATGCCGGGCGGAAAGGTGATCTTCAGCGACTCCCGGTGCAGCGGCGCCGCCCGCGTGACGCAGTGGCGCCCGCGCCGGATCGAGCCCGGCCTGCACCTGACCAATCAGGGAACCCCCGCCGTCGGGCCGAGTGAAATCCCCGCGACCGCGGTCGAGGTGCAGCCGGGTCCCACGCTCACCGCCGATCTCGAGCCGTATACCGATTGCCGGGCCCGGGGCGGCGACTACCGTGTCGGTGCGCGCCTCTGCATCCTGCCCTCGGCGCTGGACGAACGCTGACGAGCCGCCCGCGCCGCTGCGCCGCGCGCGCCCGGCACGGACCGGATTCACGGAGGGGGTCACGGCGCGAATTCGCCGGCCCACCCCGAGTAGGTCTTGGGCCGTGGCTTGGCGTAGCCGCCTCTGCGGGAGGTGCGCAGCCCGAGGCCGACCGTCGCCTCGGCCAGCCGCACAGCGGCGGCGACGCCGTCGATGACCGGTACGCCGTGCTCGTCTTCCAGGGAACGGGCAAGCGCCGTCATCCCCGCACAGCCGAGGACGACGGCTTCCGCGCCATCTTCCCGGATCGCGGCCGCGATCTCACCCGAGATCTTCGCCCTCGCCCCGCCCTGCCCCGATTCGAGTTCGAGCACGGGAACCTCGCTCGCGCGGATCGACGCACACCGGCCGCGCAGACCATACTTCTGAAGGTTGTGGTCCAGCGCCGGAATCGACC
>JAUIAI010000829.1 GCA_030425615.1 Gammaproteobacteria bacterium | reverse complement strand
GGTGAATCACGGGGGCCGGGCCGCTGGGAGAGCCACAGGCCGCCAGGATCGTAAGGCCGACCAGGGGCGCGATCAGGCGGGGTCGGAATGAAAAGGAACGACGGTGAATCACGACCGGTCGGGTCCGCAGCGAGTGAGAAGGGAGGCTTCCGCAAAGACGCGGTGACGGGATGCGAAAAGTCATGTCACACCCCCGAGCATGGGCACGAATCGTACCGTATCGAGCTCGCAAAGCTGCCAGTCGCTCAATGATGTGCGGTCGACGCAGATCAGCCGCTGCGAATCGCCGACCTGGAGTGGCGCCACCAGCCGGGCACCGGGCCTGAGCAGGTGAAGCAGGGGTTCGGGAATGTCGCCGTCGAGCGCGGCCGCGAGCACGATCGCATGAAATGGCGCGGAGCCGGGAAGGCCGAGATGACCGTCCCCGTGAACCAGCCGCACTCGACGGCCGGACACGTCCGCCAGGCGGGCCTGGGCGAAGCGATGCAGCGCACCGATGCGCTCCAGCGAGACGACCTCGCCGAACACCCTGGACAAGACCGCGGCCTGGTAGCCGCATCCGGTGCCGATCTCCAGCACCCTCGCCGCCGCACGCTCCGGGAAAGGCACCGGAGCAGCAGCCAGCTCGACCATTCGGGCGACGATGCTCGGCTTGGAGATGGTCTGTTCGTGGCCGATGGGCAGCGCCACGTCCTGATACGCGCGACCGCGGAAGGCGGGTTCGATGAACTCCTCGCGGGCCACGCCGTACATGGCCTCCAGCACCTGCTCGTCACGCACGCCCTGCCCCACGAGGCGCTCGATCATGTGGCGGCGCGCGGCATGCGAGCCGACTTCCGCACGGGGGTGCATTGCCGGCGGCTGCGCAGTGGGCGCCAGCCCGCTCAGTCCAGGTCGCGCACCCATCGTGTGACGGCCTCCATGTGCTGGTGGTGGGTGAGGTCGAGCTGTAACGGGGTGACGGACACCCAGCCGTTCTCGACCGCATGGAAGTCCGTGCCCGGACCGGCATCACGGGCGCCGCCCGCCGGACCGATCCAGAAAATCTCCTGCCCGCGCGGATTGGTCGAACGAATGACGGGTTCGGCCACGTGGCGCTTACCGAGACGGGTGCTGCGCACCCCGGCGATTCGCTCGTAGGGCAGCGCGGGAATGTTGACGTTCAGAAGCGCGCCGCCGACCGGCGGCCGGCGCATGAAGGCCTCGACGATGTCGTGGGCGACGCGCGAGGCGGCCTCGAGTTCCCGATAGCCCCGATCGACCAGCGAGAAGGCGAGCGCCGGCAGCCCCAGCAGGTGGGCTTCGGTAGCCGCGGCCACCGTGCCCGAATAAATGGTGTCGTCACCCATGTTCGCACCGTCGTTGATGCCTGAAACGACCAGGTCGGGACGGTCGTCAAGCAACCCGGTCAGGGCTACATGAACGCAGTCGGTCGGGGTTCCGTTGATATAGAAGAAGCCGGAAGCGGCCTGCCGTACCGACAGGGGCCTGTCGAGCGTGAGCGAGTTCGAGGCACCGCTGCGATCACGCTCTGGAGCGACGACGGTGATACGGCCCAGATCGGACAGGACATCCGCGAGCGCGGCCAGCCCGGGAGAGAAGTAGCCGTCGTCGTTGCTGAGCAGGATGTGCATACGGGCAGTCTAGCGAAGCGACCCCTCGAGCCCGGCCCGACTGTAGGATGCAGTGCACACTCACCCGCGAAGTCCCCGCGCAGACGATTCCCGCGCGGGCGGTTTGCCGACGCTCAGCCCTCGGCGGGCCAGTCGCGGATATACGCCTTGAGCATCTTGTTCTCGAAGCCCTGCTCGTCGAGCACGGCCCGCGCGACGTCGTGGAACGAGATCACGCCCATCAGCGTGTTGCCTTCCATGACCGGCAGGTATCGCTGGCGCACCTCGAGCATGACCCGACGCAACTCGTTGACGTCGGTGTCGAGTTCGGCGATGGTCGGCTCGGTGTTCATCACCTCGTGAACGAAGATCTCACTGACCGGCGGCGTGGGCCCGGAGCGGTTCTCCGCCTGGCGCTTGGCCAGGATGCGGATGACTTCCCGGAAGGTGAGCATACCCACCAGCCGGCCTTCGCTGAATACGACCAGGGAGCCGATGTCCTGCTCGGCCATGATCTGCACGGCCTCGGACAGGCGGCTCTCCGGCGTAACGGTGAACAGCGTGTTGCCCTT
>JAUIAI010000828.1 GCA_030425615.1 Gammaproteobacteria bacterium | reverse complement strand
CCACGGGTGAGTCGCTGCCGCGCGAGCTTTTCGACAAGATGCTCGCCGCGCGCAACTTCCAGGCCGGCATGCAGACCCTGCGGCAGATCGAGTTCGCCCTGTTCGACATGCGGCTGCACATGCGCGACGCCACCGATACCAGTCCGGCGGCGGTGCAGAAGCGCCTGGACGCGGTCCGGCGCGAGGTCGCCGTGGTCGTTCCGCCCGAGTTCAACCGCTTCCAGAACAGCTTCTCGCACATCTTCGCGGGCGGCTATTCGGCCGGCTACTACAGCTACAAGTGGGCCGAGGTGCTTTCGGCGGATGCCTATGCCGCCTTCGAGGAGGCTGCCCAGGCGGCCGACCCGGCGCCGGCGGTGGCCGAGACCGGCCGGCGCTTCCTCGACGAGATCCTCGCGATGGGGGGCAGCCGACCGGCCATCGACTCGTTTCGCGCGTTCAGAGGTCGGGACCCGGAGATCGACGCCCTGCTTCGCCATAATGGGATGACTGAAGAAG
Source organism: Gammaproteobacteria bacterium (assembly GCA_030425615.1). Taxonomy (GTDB): domain Bacteria; phylum Pseudomonadota; class Gammaproteobacteria; order Burkholderiales; family Burkholderiaceae_E; genus JAUIAI01. Next base: position 1,690 of record JAUIAI010000828.1, on the reverse strand, counting down.
TCTGACCGGAGTATTCATGCGGCAACTGGGACTGGCCCGTTCGACGGCGGCACTCGCGCTCGTTGCGTGCGTGTCCGGCGGCTGGACCGCCGACGCGCACGCCCAGTTCAAGTGGCGTGACGCCCAGGGCCGCATCAATTACGGCGACCGCCTGCCCGACCATCCCGTGGACGTGCTGCGCGCGCCGAAGAACTGGCAGCGGCCCGGCACCTCCGCCGCGGCCGACAACGCTTCGCTCCCGTACGAGTTGCGCATTCTCAACCAGCGCTATCCCGTGGTGCTGTACACCACTTCGAACTGCGCACCCTGTGATCTGGCACGGGAGCACCTGAATCAGAGGGGTGTTCCGTTCACCGAGAAAACGGTGGTGAGCCGACAGGATCTCCAGGCCTTCGAATCGCTCGGCTATCCGACGGGGACCGGCCTGCCGGTGGTCACCGTGGGAGCGGAGCGTCAGATCGGCTTCCATGACGCGCGCTGGAAGGCGGTGCTCGACACCGCCGGCTATCCGGAGAAATCGCGTCTGCCGGCCGGCTACGCCCAGACTGCCGCCCAGCCGCTCGCGGCCGTGCAGCAGCCCCCCGCCGCCGAAACGCCTGCGCCGCGCGCGGAGCGGCCGCGCGCCCGCTCGTTCGGGGACGGCACCGGCTCGCCTTCGGGCGACGCCGACGCGCTACGCTTCTGAGCGCCCGCGTCGCCGTGCACTGACCGCCCGCGCGGTCAGCCGCAGCATCGGCCGGAACCGCCCGCCGCGGCATCCGCCGCCGTGACTTCCACGACCGTGTCCGACCCGGCGACGGGCGCCGCACCAGAGGCCTCCGTGGGTCCGCAACAGGCCGAACCGGCCTGTCGGTCCTGCGATTCGCCGTAGACCGGCACGTCACCCAGCGTCTGGAACTGCTCCCACGCAATACCCTGCGGATCGGTGACCCAGTACTTGTCGCTGCGCGCATAGCAGCACGTGGTGGCGCCTTCGTCGAGCATGGCGAAATCGGCCTCCCGTGCCTGCGCCTTCATGGTCTCGAGCGTTTGCGCATCGTCGACCTGGATGCCCAGGTGGTCGATACCCGTTCGCGTGCCGCGCGTGGAGATCGCGAAGTTGACGGCGGGATCCTCGAGCATCCACTTCGCGTAGTCGGTTTCGGTTTTTGCCGGCGCCTGTGCGAACAGACGCGAGTAGAACGCGATGCTGGCCTCGAGATCCTGCACGCGCAGATGAACGTGAAAACGCTTCATGAGATGAGACTCCGGTTCGGGGGTTCGTGAAACCACCCGCGGGCCGTCGGACCCCGGGCGGCAATGTTTCTCCCGGCGTTCAGCACCGGGACGAAGCAAGCGGCGACGAGTCATCGCAGACCAGGCCGCCGCAACAGTGATCAGTGAGGTAGGCCACCAGATCGGTCATTGCCGAGATTCGTGGCCGGTAATGCATGTTGCGCCCCTGCCGGTCGACCTCCACGAGCCCCACCCGAACGAGTTCCTTCAGATGGAACGAAAGCGTGGACGCCGGGATGTCCAGCGCGACGGACAGTTCCCCCGGAGTCAGGCCTTCCCGCGCCATGCCCACCAGTGCCCGGAACACGCGCATCCTTTGCCCCCGCTGCCCTGGGGTAATGGTTAAAAAAAACGCCGTCGTATCGGAGTGGGTATTGTAATAGGGGTTTGGAATCCAATCCGGATTCTCGTAGAG
>JAUIAI010000827.1 GCA_030425615.1 Gammaproteobacteria bacterium | reverse complement strand
CGAATGCAAGGCGCTTGGCGGGGTGGACGTGGTCTATGACCCGGTCGGCGGCGAGCAGTTCAAGGCCGCCTTCCGCGCCTGCAGGCCCGAGGCGCGGCTCCTGCCCATCGGCTTTGCCAGCGGAGAGGTGCCGCACATCCCGGCCAATCACCTGCTGGTCAAGAATCTCAGCGTGATGGGGCTCTACTGGGGCGGCTACCTGAAGTTCAGGCCGCAGGTGATCACGGACAGCCTGACCACGCTGATGGGCTGGTTCGAGCAGGGCCGACTCGCGCCGCATATCTCCCACAGCCTGCCGCTGGAACAGGCAGGCGAGGCGCTGGAGCTTCTGCGCGCCCGCAAATCGACCGGCAAGGTGGTGGTTACGCCTCCACCACCGTCGGCAGGCGCTTGAGCGAATAGCCCTGGCGGATCATCGACGGACCGAGGACTCGCGCCTCCATGGAAGCGTCGGCGACGGCGGAACCCGAGATGCCGCCGAAGAGCATCGACGAGAAGACGTTGACGATGCCCAGTCCCCCACGCACCGCGCCGACGGCGGCGGAGGCGAAACGGACAAGGCGGATGGCGATGCCGCCGTGGAACATCAACTCACCCGCAAAGATGAAGAACGGGATCGCCATCAGCGAGAAGACGTTGATGCCGGAGACGATGCGCTGGAAGCCGATCATCAGTGGCAGACCTTCGAAGGCGAAGGCGGCAAGCGCGGAGATGCCGAGGGCGAAGGCGATCGGCAGGCCGATCACGACGCAGATTGCGAACAAGCCGAGAAGGACGAGAAGACCCATGGAGGAAGCCTATTGCAGGACGTCGTCGCGAAGATCGCGGCCGAGTGCGAGACGCGCCAGATGCGCAAGAGAAAACAGCAGGATGAGACCGCCGCCAATGGTTAGGGGGAGCGATCTGAGGCCTTCGGGCACATGGATCAACGGGATGTCCGAACCCCATTTGAAGATCGTCAGGCGCGCGCCGTAGATCAGCATGAGAAGGCCGAACCCGGCCATCATGATGTCGGTCACAACGACGAATATCGTGCGCACCCAGTTTGGCGCGGTGCTGCGGAAGAAGCTGACAGCGAGGTGGGAGTTCTCGTGTACGCCGACGGCGGCACCGATGAATGCGATGACCATCACGAGAAGGAGCGCCACCTGTTCCACCCAGGTCGGCGTGGCGTTCAGCACGTAGCGTCCGAAGACGAGCCAGCCGAAGATCACCGTCAGGACAACAAGAGACACGCCGGTTACAACCCGGCAGATCCAGGCGATGCCATCCAGTATCCTGTCTATTGGCGTCAGGAAATCCGAGGGCGCGCCCTGCGTATCCGGTTCTGTCATGAAGTGCCCCTCGGTTCGATCACGCCCCCGCGGACAGACCGGGGGGCGTGGTCTTAGCTTAAGCTTATTCGGTCGACTGGATCAACTCGACCAGCGGGCGCAGGTCGGGATTGGCTTCCAGATAGGTCTCGTAGACCGGGGCCATGGCTTCCTGGAACGGGAGCTTGTTCTCGATCTCGTTGAACTTCACGCCGGCGGCGATCACCTTTTCCTTGCTCGAGTTGGACCGCTCGGCCCAGAGTTCGCGCTGCAGATCGGCGGATTCCATCGCCGCTTCTTTCAGCGCCGCCTTATGTTCGTCGGAGAGGCTGTTGTAGACGTCGGCGTTGATGCAGACGCATTCCGGAATGATGAGGTGCTGGCTGAGCGAGTAGTAGCCCGCCACTTCGAAGTGGCCGGTCGACTCATAGGACGGCCAGTTGTTCTCCGCACCATCGACCACGCCGGTTTTCAGCGACTGGTAGACCTCGGAGAAGGCCATCGGCGACGGGTTGCCGCCAAGCTCCGCGATCATGCCGGAATAGAGGTCGTTGTTCATGACGCGAACCTTCATGCCGGCCACGTCTTCCGGCGTGTTGATCGGCTTGGTTCCGTTGTAGAAGGAGCGCGCGCCGGAGTCATACCAGGCCAGAGCGACGAGCCCTTTCTTGGCCATGCCGTCGGAAATCGCCTGACCGCCTTCGCCGTTCATGACGCGGAACATGTGGTCGACGTCTTTGAAGATGAAGGGAAGCGAGACGACGTTGGCCTCGGGCGCGATCGGGCCGATGGGGCCGAGGTTGAAGTTGCCGATTTCAAGACCGCCGAGACGGACCTGTTCGATGGCGTCGGGCTGGCTACCCAGTGTACCGCCGT
>JAUIAI010000826.1 GCA_030425615.1 Gammaproteobacteria bacterium | reverse complement strand
GTGGAATCGTCACGGCCGCCCAGGCGCTTTCGACGTCTGCCGCGGCACGCAGTCGCGACAGTGCGACGACGAGTTCGCCGTACCTTGGCGTGGAAGGAGTCATCTTCGCTTCGAGGGCAGTGATCTCGCCCGCGTGCCAGGCCGACTCGATCTCGGAGAGCAGGGACGAGCGATCCCGAGCTTCGATGAGTGAGTGAATTCGGTCGCCCTCGACGCTGCCGTAGCGCAGATGCCCGAGGTAGCACTCGAGGGCCGCCGTGAGCTGTCGGTTGAATCGGGCGGACGCTCCCGTGTCCGAGCGGTCGCTGCGCGTGAGCCGGTAGGCGTTCCGGGCCAGAGTCGTGGCCCCGTAGTCGCTGGATCGGAGCCCGTGACGATGGGCATCGATCAGCATTCGGAGTGCATCGCCGGCGCGGGGGTCGAGACCTTCCGGCGTGGCCCAGGGCAGGACACGGGCGGCCTCGATCCGCTCCGGAGCGCTGCATCGGACCTCGGCGGCCCACAGCGCCTGCGGGCCGGTCAGCAGCGCTCCGAGGAGCAGGGCGGCGGCCTTTGAACGTCGGTCTGAGGGGGCGGACCGGCGGGAGGGGCGCGCGGGGCGGGCGGCGGTGTCAGGCATTCTCGGTGAGTCCGGAGAGGTCCGCGGATTGCGAACCAACCTGCCCACTGTAAGAACCGCCGACCCTTGCCGCCGTTAACTATTTCGACGTCCGCGAGCCGGAGTGCCCGCGATCATCACCGATCCGTGAAGCGCGTCACGAACTCCGATCGGCTTCGACGACACTGCTCACGGTCATCCGCGACTCTCTGCGTACCGGATGAACCAATCGATGCTGTCCGGATTGCCCATGGCATCCCGGTTCAGGACCTGCCCGGGGGAATGTCCCAGAAGGATCCGCTTGACCGGAACCTCCAGTTTCTTGCCCGACAGGGTTCGAGGCACTTCCGGAACCGCGACCACGTCGTCCGGGACATGACGCGCCGAGAGTTGGGAGCGGATCGCGTTGCGAAGTCTGTCCGCGAGTGCTTCCGGGATTTCACCGCCGTGCTCGCGGGGCACGACGAACAAGAGGAGGCGGGAGGGCTTGCCGAGATACTCGAGATCGATGACAAGGGAATCGAGAACCTCCGTGAAGCCCTCGACGACCCTGTACAGCTCGGACGTTCCCATGCGGATGCCATGGCGATTGATGGTCGAGTCGGACCGGCCGTAGACGACCGACGTGACGGATTCCGGTCGCTCGAACAGCGCCACCCAGTCGCCATGTCGCCACACACCCGGCCAGGGCTCGAAGTAGCTGGTCCGATACCGCTCGCCGTCGTCGTCGCCCCAGAACCTCAGAGGCATCGACGGCATGGGCTCCGTGACCACGAGCTCGCCCACGCGTCCGAGGCCTGGTCGACCCTCGTCGTCGAAGCTCTGCACGGCGCACCCGAGTGCCCGGCACTGCATCTCACCGGCACGGACCGGAAGCGTGGGAGCGGAGGTCAGGAAGGCGGCGAGGGGATCGGTTCCCCCGGAGATGGAGGCGAGCAACAGATCGCGTCCGACGTGCTCGTACACCCACGCATAACCGTCCGCGGTCAGCGGCGACCCGGTGGATCCCAGGGTTCTCAGCCCCGACAGATCGTATTCGCGGGCGGGCGACAGGCCGGCCTTCATGTTCAGCGAGAGAAAGGCCGGGCTGGTCCCGAAGAACGTGGCCCTTTCCTCGGCCGCGAAGCGCCAGAGCGGCGAAAGATCCGGGTGGCCGGGATTGCCGTCGAAATGCAGGGCCGTGGAACCGCGGGCGAGGGTGCTCAGCCATAGGTTCCACATGATCCAGCTCGTGGAAGAGAACCAGAAGAATCGGTCCTCGGGGCCGATATCCAGATGCAGGGCGTTGCCCTTGAGACCCTCGAGCAAGGCTCCGCCATGGCCGTGCACGATCGCCTTCGGCATTCCGGTCGTACCCGACGAGTAGACCACCCACAGGGGATGGTCGAAGGCGACCTGTTCGAATCGTGGCTCGGCCGGACCCGCGGTCGCCTCGGCCCACGACGCGACGGTCGGCGCGACCGACACCGACGAGCAGGTGGTGCGGCTGCTGCGGCGCGCCGACAAGCCCGTCGTGCTGGTGGCGAACAAGGTGGACGACCAGCGGCTCGAGGCCGACGCGGCGATGCTGTGGAGCCTGGGGCTCGGGCAGC
>JAUIAI010000825.1 GCA_030425615.1 Gammaproteobacteria bacterium | reverse complement strand
CAACGGGGCATCGAAGCCGCCATCGCCCGGATCGAAGGTCGGGCAATCCGCCACGCTTGCGAGCGCCGCGCCGTCGAAGAGCATGCGCGGCTCCAGCGCGAGCAGGCCGGCCCCGGCGCGTGAGTCCTGCGTGATGTCCATCTTCAACTCCCTGTTCGCGACACGCTATTGTGCGCCCCGCCGCTCGAAGGAGACGTGACGTGCGACACCCGAACGGCCCGGGAAATCGTCGAGGATCGCATCCACGAGATAGGGCAGCGCCTCCGCCGCAGCGGGCGTGCCGCCCTGGTTGGAGGCCGACGCCTGGTAGACGCGCCGGGGTTCGCCCGCGCGAAGATCGGCGATCTCCAGCGTCAGCCGGCGTTCGTAGACGTTCACGGGCCGGGCGACCTCGTAGGCAGGCCAGCCCCAGTAGAGCGGAAAACCTACGGAAAGCCCCCCGTGACGCCACCATGAGCCGATGGAGACATGCGAAGTCACCACGGGCACGGACTCGATGACCTGGCCGGTTTCACGGGTCTCGCGATAAGAGAACGCGACCTCGAGCGCCGGCCGGGGCGAAGGGACGAACCCGGCGGCCACCAACCGGTCACGCACGATCGCACGAAACGTACGATAGGCCAGATCGTCAGCACCCTCTTCCGGATCGGCGATGCGGAAGGTGCGTTCGGTCAGCGAAGCGGGCCATTCGTGATAGACCGTGACCGCGTTGCGAACTGGGCTGGCGCACGCCGCGAGCGCGACCACGACCGAGACGAACGCCAGCCGAGCGGCGCGCCGGAGCCCCGCGGGCCGGCGACCCGGACCGGAGGCGACGTGTTCGGGCCCCGGCATCACCGGCTCAGTCGGGGCTCTCGTAGAACACGTAGAAGGTGGCATAGTCGCTGACCTCGAAGTAGACCTTGCGCTCGCCCTCGTCGACCTTGCCGTTCAGGTTGGTGTCGAGAACGCCGTAACCGTACCGGTACGAGCGCGGCAGACCGTCGCTCGTACCGAGCGCGGTGGAGAGCTTGTCGATCTTCATGAATCGCTTGACCAGCGTGTTGCCCGCGTAGATCTCGAGCACACCGTTGGTGCCGGTCCAGTTCTGGATGCTGCGCGAGATCATGTTCTGCGATTCCTGCGTACACCCCGCCGCCAACCCCGCGACGATGGCAAGCCCCGCGACGGCAACCTTAGAATCGGACATTCCTGAACCCTCCCGTGGGACTCCCGCCCCGTGACCATACGACGCGAAGACTATCAGCCGCCCAACTGCCTGGTCGATTCCGTGGAACTGCACTTCACGCTCGACCCGGCCGATACCCGGGTGCGCAGCCGTCTGGCCATGCGGCGCCGGCCAGGAGCGCCCTCGCCGCAATTCGATCTCAACGGCCAGTCGCTGCGCATCGTTGACCTGCGCATCGACGGCATGCCCGTGCCCTCGCCCTCCTTCGTCGACGAGAAGATCACGCTCACGGCGCCGGCTGACGCATTCGTCGTCGACAGTGAGGTGGCGATCTCCCCGGAGGACAACTCGGCGCTCAGCGGGCTGTACATGTCGCAGGGCAACTACTTCACGCAATGCGAGGCCGAGGGTTTCCGGCGCATCTGTCCGTTCCCGGACCGGCCCGACGTCATGGCGCGCTACCGGGTGCGGATCGACGCACCCGCGGACGCCTCCCCGGTTCTCCTGAGCAACGGGAACCTCGTGGAGAGCGGCCCGCTCGCCGACCGCCCCGGCTGGCACACGGCTCTCTGGGAAGACCCGTTTCCCAAGCCGAGCTATCTGTTCGCGCTGGTGGCCGGCACGCTGGCCTGCGTCGAGCGCCGCATCACCTCCGGCTCGGGCGAGGAGAAGCTGCTGCAGGTCTGGGTCGAACCCGGCAACGAAGGCAAGGCGGGCCATGCCATGGAGAGCCTGGTCAACGCCATCCGCTGGGACGAGCAGCGCTACGGGCTCGAACTCGATCTCGAACGCTTCATGATCGTGGCGGTGTCGGACTTCAACATGGGGGCCATGGAGAACAAGGGGTTGAACATCTTCAACACCAAGTACGTGTTCGCCAACCCGCTCATCGCCACGGACACCGATTTCGCCCATGTGGAATCCGTGGTCGGACACGAGTACTTCCACAACTGGACGGGTAACCGCGTCACCTGCCGCGACTGGTTCCAGCTCACGCTCAAGGAAGGGCTGACCGTGTTCCGGG
>JAUIAI010000824.1 GCA_030425615.1 Gammaproteobacteria bacterium | reverse complement strand
GAAGACCTGCATTGGTCTGGTGTGCGGCACATCGGCCAGCATCGCCCCGCCGAGCGCATATCGAACGGCATCGAAGCGGTGCTCACCGAGGGCGCCGTCAGGACCACGGTCATGCAGTTGCGTGGAATCGACACCACGGCGGAGTTCGTGGAGCGGCAGCGTCGCCTTATCGAACGCGGGGATTCAGAATGAGCGGTTACTCAGAGCCCCTGGCGGTGTGGTGTCCATGAAAGTCGTGATCGTCACCGGGATCTCCGGTTCCGGGAAGTCAATCGCCGTGAAGGCGCTGGAGGACACCGGCTACTACTGCATCGACAATCTACCCCTGCGGTTCCTGCTCGAAGTGGTGGTCTCCCTGCGCGACAACGGGCTCGAACGGGTCGCGGTCGCGATCGACGCCCGCTCGGGCGATATCCGGGATCTGCGTCAGATCGTCCAGGGACTCTCGCGCTTCGGGCACGACGTCAAGGTCATCTTCCTGAATGCACGTGACGACGTGCTGGTGCACCGCTATTCGGAATCGCGCCGTCGCCACCCGCTCGCGCTGTCGCTGCCCGCGGACGTCGAACCGCCGACCTTGCTCGATTCGATCGCCGGTGAGCGAGAACTCATGGCCGACATGCAGGAGATCGGCAGCGCGCTTGACACGAGCGATCTGCATCCGAACTCGATGAGGCGCTGGCTGCTCGAGACCATCGAAGCCGACCGCGCCCCTCTGACGCTGGTGTTCCAGTCGTTCGCCTTCAAGTACGGGATCCCGCTCGACGCGGATCTGGTGTTCGACGTTCGCTGCCTGCCGAACCCGCACTATGACCCGAAGCTGCGCCCGCTGACCGGACGTGACGAACCGGTTCGCCTCTATTTCGGCGAGCGCCCGATCGTGGGCGAGATGCTCGACGACATCGAGCGCTTCCTGGACCGCTGGTTGCCCAGCTACATGATCGAGCAGCGCAGTTATCTGACCGTGTCGATCGGCTGCACGGGCGGACAGCACCGAAGCGTCTTCTGCGTGGAAGCGCTCGCGGATCGTTTCCGATCGCGCGAAACCGTACTCGTGCGACATCGCGGCATCGAGATGCGGGCCGTTTCACCGATCACGAGTACCCAGGCCGCATGACCGAGCCCGCGCATCTCCGGCTGCCCATCTTCCCGCTGGGCACGGTGCTTTTTCCGGAGGGCGTACTGCCTTTGCGCGTGTTCGAGGCCCGTTACCTGGACATGGTCCGCGACTGCCTGCGTGACGAAACCGAGTTCGGCGTATGCCTGATCACGCGCGGCAACGAAGTGGGTCAACCGGCCGAGCACGAGCGCATCGGCTGTGCGGCCAGGATCGAGCACTGGGACATGACGCAGCTCGGTCTGTTGAACATTCGAACCCGGGGTACCGGACGTTTCGAGATCCTCTCCAGCACGGTCACGACGTCCGGGCTGATCCTGGCGGAGGTGGTGCCGCTGCCGCCGGAACCCGATGAGCCGGTGCCACTCGTCTATCGCGCATGCGTGCGGCTGCTGGAACGGATCGTCGAAGACGTTGCCGAAAAGGCCGACGACCCGGCAGGCGGCCTGGTGGCCGCGCCCTACCGCTACGATTCGGCGAGCTGGGTGTCGTACCGGCTCTGCGAGTTCCTGCCGCTGACCGGCCCGGCGAAGGCGCACCTGCTCGCCCTCAACGATCCGCTTGCGCGGCTGCGCATCCTGGACGAATACCTTCGGCAACAGAAGGTGATCTGAGGCAGGCTCCGGGCGGTTTCGTCAGATCGGGACATCGGCTGTTCCCGTTCGTGCCCTCAACGCATTGCCTGCGCACGGACACCTTCGAGAAGCCGCCGGATCGGTGCCGGAAGGGGAGCCGTGTCCAGCCGGCCGAGCGCGACCCAGGCATCCGGGTCGGCGGACACGGGCGCCGCATCTTGCGCCATCGGGGGCCCGTCCAGTCGCACCAGCCACGGATGCAGCCTCAGTCGGAAGTGCGTGAACACGTGATCGATCGGGGCCAGCGCGCGTCCGCCCGGCCCCTCAGCCGCAGGGGCTTTCACGCCGGCCTCGTCCAGGGACCGGATCAGCCATGAACGACCTTCCGGGGTCGAGGCGGGCCCGGTCGGCGCGGGGAGGGACACTCCTTCCGGATCGATCACCAGTTCCGGAAGAGACCGTAGACCGGCCCAGATGCCTCGCGGCGGCCTCGCCGGCAA
>JAUIAI010000823.1 GCA_030425615.1 Gammaproteobacteria bacterium | reverse complement strand
CCTTGGCCTCCACGAGGCTGTAGCCGCTGGCCGGGTTCGCGCCACCGTTGTCGACCACGCTCGCGTCACTCTGCACCGTATAGGACGGACCCACGGGGTTACCGCCGTCCACGACGGCGTTGCCGAGTGAGCCGTACCACTGGCCCCAGGCGTCCATCACGCGGATCTTCTCCGCTTCGGTGGCGGGCATCGTTCCGCCGTGGAAGACATACAGATACTTGGCCATTTCGAGACTCCTTGTCTGGGTTGGCGCCCGGCAACTGCCGGGCGCACTTGTAGACTATTCACAATCAAATTGGTTTTCACTGGCCAGAATGATGGCTTTCGACGGCTCTTGATTGTTGAGATCCAACAATGGACGGGGATGACTTCGCAGCCGCGGAACTTGCCGAGGCCCGCGCGAGGCTTCGCGAAACCGTGGATCCGGCTCCGATGCTGGCCCACCTGCGGGACGGGCTGGCCGGGCTGGACGCCGAACTCGCGAGCACCGTTCTCGCGCGCATTCCGGCGTTTCGCGAATCCGGCAATCCGGACGTGCTGCGGCAGCTGGCCGAGCACGGTCCGCGCCACGGGCGGGAGGTCCTGCGTCTGCTCGACGGCGGCGCGATCGGGTCGTTCGACTTCGTCCGCGAGCACGCCCGGCTGCGTGCCGAGCAACGTTTTCCGCTCGACGCCTCGCTGCACGCGTACCGCTGCGGCCACAAGCTCACGATCCGCTGGCTGACCGCGGCCTTGAGGACGCAAGTACCCGACGCGCCGGCCGAGGCCGCCGTGGCGCTGGCGGACTTCGCGCTGGCGTACACCGATGCCATCAGCACCATCGCCTCGCAGGCCTACGCGGAGCGTCTGCGGCTCATCTCCGAAGCGGCGGTCGACCGACGGACGATGCTCATGGGCCTCCTCCTCGAGGGCTACGACGAGTCGGATCCGCGGTTCGGCCGCCTGCTGCGATCCGCGGGCCTCCTGGACGACCGGCTCGCCTACTGCGTGGTGGTGGCGCGACCCGTGGACCCGGCCGAGATGACGAGCCCGGAACGGGCCCGCCGGCTGGCGGATACGCTCGAGTCCCTGGTACCCGCGGCGGACGCGCGCGTGCTCACGGACGTCCGGGACGACGTGGTCGTCGCGGTCACGTACGCGGCTCGCCGGGTCTCGGGGTTCAGTCGGCCGGCGTCCCCGCTCGCGCCGCGGTTGACGGCGATGCTGGCCTCCGCCGGTCCGTCGGTGCTCATCGGCGTCAGTTCGGACGTCCCGGCGAGCGCCCGGATCCCGCTCGCCTACCGTCAGGCACGCCTGGCGCTGGAGCTGGCCCGGGTGGATCGCCGTGTGGTGGCGGTCGGTGAGCTCCCCCTGCAGACCCTGGCCGTGCACCTCGCGGGCGACGGCCTGCGGGATCTGATGCCCATCTGGTCCGGGCGCCTGCGTCAGGCCGACACCGACGCGCAAGGTGCGCTCTCGCAGACGCTGACGACCTATGCCGACGCGGACATGAACGTGGTCAAGGCGGCTGCCCGGCTCGGGATCCATGCGAATACGCTGTACGCAAGGCTTGCCCGGGTACGCGAACTCACGGGCCGTGATCCGCGACGTTACCGCGCCCTGGCGGAACTGCTCCTCGTGATCGATGTCGGGTGACGGCAGCACGTTTATTACCCGGGTGTTATTGACTTCCAATTTTCACCCGGGTAATAATCTGCGCCTTCTCGAATCCCAGGTGAATCCATGATCCCCGCCGCCAACCGACCCTGTACCGCCTTCGAAGGCTTCCGGACCCTGCACTCGGGGCCGCTGGACGACGTGGCCCTCGCCGTCAAGGCCGCGTACGTCCGTGAACCGGCGGAACCCATCCTCGTTTTCGACGACACGACCGGCCGGGTCATCGACCTCGATCTGCGCGGCACGGATCAGGACGTGGTGGGCCGGCTGTCGGGACCGCCTCCGGCGCCCGGAGCTCCCGAGTCCTCGCGAGCCCGCGGTCCGGCAGGATCCGACGACACGGCTCCGGCGAACGGCGCCAGAGGCCGGGGGCGCCCCAGACTGGGGGTCGTGGCCAGGGAAGTCACGCTGCTGCCCAGGCAGTGGGAATGGCTGTCCAGCCAGCCCGGCGGTGCCTCGGCAGAGCTGAGACGGCTGGTCGATGCCGCCCGCAAGACTGACGACCCGCGCCGGAAAAGACGCGCCGCACAGGATGCCGCC
>JAUIAI010000822.1 GCA_030425615.1 Gammaproteobacteria bacterium | reverse complement strand
CCATCCTGCGCGAAGTGGCTGCGGCGCTGGCCGCGCACCCTGGGTGCGCAATGGCCACGGCCGCCCACGAGATCGGCGACGAGGCGAGCCTCATGAATCCCAACGTGGTCAAGGTCGTCTGCCGGGCCGATGGCCGCGCGTTGTACTTTTCACGGGCGCCGATCCCGCTGATGCGCGACCGCCCGGCGGACGGGACCGGAACCGGGGGGCTGCCTGAGCGGGCTCGGGCGCAGACCCTGCGTCACATCGGTCTGTATGCCTACCGGGCCGGTTTTCTGGCAGCGTTCCCCGGCCTGCCGCAGGCGCCTCTGGAGCAACTCGAGGCGCTCGAACAGCTCAGAGCACTCTGGCACGGCCACGACATCGCGGTGATCCGCCTCGACGACGATCCGGGGGCCGGCATCGACACGCCCGAGGATCTCGTTCGGGCCCGGGAACGACTGGCCGCGAACTGAGCGACCCAGTCCCGTCACGCGACCGGGCGGCCCGCCCTCGCAGCGCGCTGCGGGTCAGGTCCATGAAAGCCATCCGCATCCACAATGCCGGGCAGGATCGTGCCCGCGCCGGTGACCGGTCGGCGGACCGTGCCGCTGCGGCGGACGACCGGTCGCGCGCGACGGTACACTCGCCGGAACGATCCAATCCGTCAGACAGAACGAACATCTTTGAGGAGCAGGCCGCGATGCGTTTGATTCTCCTGGGACCACCAGGCGCCGGAAAAGGAACCCAGGCAGGGTTCATCTGCAAGCACTTCGGCATTCCGCAGATCTCCACCGGCGACATGCTGCGCGCCGCGGTCAAGGCCGGAACCGAACTCGGCCGGGCCGCCAAACAGGTGATGGACAGTGGCGGCCTCGTCTCGGACGACATCATCATCGGCCTCGTCAAGGACCGGCTGAGCCAGCCGGACTGCGCGCAGGGCTATCTGTTCGACGGCTTCCCCCGCACGATCCCACAGGCGGACGCGATGCGCGACGCCGCAGTCGCCCTGGACTACGTGCTCGAGATCGCCGTCCCCGACGAGGCCATCATCGAGCGGATGAGCGGCCGGCGGGTACACGCCGGCAGCGGCCGGACCTACCACGTGACGTTCAATCCGCCGAAGCAGCCGGGCGTGGACGACGAAACGGGCGAGCCGCTCGTACAGCGCGACGACGATCGCGAGGAGACCGTGCGAAAGCGCCTTCAGGTCTATCACGAACAGACCAGCCCGCTCGTCGACTACTACCGGAAGTGGTCCGAGTCGGGTGACTCGGCGGCGCCCGCCTACCGGAATATCTCCGGCATGGGCTCGGTAGACGAGATCACCGCGCGGGCACTGGCCGCTCTCGGCGCCTGAGCCGCGCACGCGGCAACGGCCCTGATTCGACATTCTTGACAGTCGATCGGGCCACGGGCGGACCGGTCCATCCCCACGACCGCGCCCGCCCGACGGCGCGGGTCGACGATGCGCCCGAGCGCACCGCGACCTGCGAGTGGCACTTCACATCTTTCATCAGCGCATTCGGGAAAGGGCCGTAGAATCGGCGCGTAACGCGAACACGCTGAGCAATCTTCTGGAGGGTTAAATGAGCGGCGCAGCGACTTTCGGCCTGTGGCTGGCGATCATCTGCGGCATCGCAGCGGTCGTATACGGCTTCTGGCGCAGAAACTGGATCTACGGACTCGATGCCGGCAACGCGCGGATGCGCGAGATCGCCGACGCGATCGAGACCGGAGCCAAGGCCTATCTCGACCGGCAGTACCGGACGATCGCGATGGCCGGCGGCGTGCTTTTCCTCCTCATCTGGATCTTCCTGGATTTCGCCACGGCGTTCGGTTTCGCCCTCGGCGCGGCGCTCTCGGGCGCCGCCGGCTACATGGGCATGTACACGTCCGTACGAGCCAACGTCAGGACCACCCAGGCGGCGACGCGCGGCCTGGGTGAGGCGCTGTCCGTTGCGTTCCAGGGCGGCGCGATCACCGGCATGCTGGTGGTCGGTCTGGGCCTGCTCGGCGTGGCGCTGTATTTCAGCGTGCTCTGGCTGGCGGCCGACGAACTGGGTGCCGACGTCTCCCACGACCTCCACGAGATCCTCAAGCCCCTGATCGGCCTGGCGTTCGGTTCGTCGCTGATCTCGACCGTCGCACGACTCGGAGGCGACATCTTCACCAAGGGCGCCGACGTCGGCGCCGACCTGGTGGGCAAGGTCGAGGCC
>JAUIAI010000821.1 GCA_030425615.1 Gammaproteobacteria bacterium | reverse complement strand
CGTCAACCCGAGCGCCGTGCCCAGCGCAAACAGCACGGACATCGACCTCGAACTGGCCGCGGCCAACCTGCAGTCCATCAACTCCGACTTCACCCAGTGGGTGCTGGAGCGCACGGCCATCCGCCGCGGCGAGGTCGACTTCACGATCGACGCCCCCGCCGCCACCGAGGCCGAGGAAGAGAGCGCCGAGCAAAGCATCGCATCGCTGCTGTCGGACCCGCTGCAGACCACGGGCGCCATCATCTCCAGCGCCGCCTTCTGGTGGATCGCACGCACCGCGGGCCTGCTCACCAGCCTGCTCGTGGGCGCCCCCACCTGGCGCACGATCGACCCGCTGCCGACCGTCATGGACCGCGGCGACGACCCGCAGGACGATCGTCAGGAAGAAGACCTGCCCATCTGATCACTGGCCAGACCGCGCAGAATCGCCTCGAAACCGGTTGCCTGACGCAGCCTGGCCGCGCAACGACTGATGCGCTCTTCCATCAGGCCCGCGATGTGCGCCGGCCTCCCTGCCGCACGGCAGAGCTCTGCGGCGTCGCGCTGCCAGGCAACTTTCGAGTCGAGCGGCTCGGGCGACTGGATCGCCACGAAACGATAGTCGGACCCGCTGGCCGCGAGTTCCAGACACGCGTGCCCGACGGTTCCCGATCCGGCAAACGGATCCAGAACGATGCCGCCGCCGGCCGTGAAGGCCTCGATCAGGATCGTCGTGAGCGCAACCGGCTTCGGATGATCGAACGGCACACCCAGCGACCTGAGCAAGGCGTCGTCGCTACCCCCGTAGCGAATCACGGACGGCAGGTTCTCGCGCAGGTGTTCGTCCAGGAAGTACTTGCGCTCGGGCTGCTTGTGCTCGTCCGGACCGAAGACGATCCGGCCCTCGTCGAGCAGGCGCCGCATGGTCTTCGACGGATTGCGCCAGCCGCGCAGCGGCACCGGGCACGGGCGGCCGGTGACCGGATGCACCAAGGGCACGAAGTAGTCCGGGGGAGGCGAGCGCTTGTTCGGCCAGGCCATCGAGACCGTCCGATACACGCGGCCATCGACGTCGAGGTGCCGATAGGCCCGTTCGCCGCCGCCAAAGGGTTGCGCTTCGACCCACTCGCGAAACTCGGCCCGCGCGTCCTCGAGCGTGTAGCGGCGTCGATAAGCCTCCGGGTCGATGTCCAGTGCATAGCGGTCGATCACACCGAGAAGATCCTGCGGCACCGGGTCGGATCCCACACGGGCGAACAGCTCGCGCGCCTTGCCCAGCATGCGCCCCGCATTGGGCTTGGCACGCGAGGGCCTGCGCCGCTCGCGAAACGCGCCTCGATCGCGCGCGTAGGTCAGCAGGGTCTCGTGCTGCGCGGCCACCTGTCCGGCGTCGCCCTTCGGATTGAGCTTGTCCCAGACGATCTCGCCGAGCAGATTCGACTCGCCGAAGAGCCGGTCCAGAAACCCGCGCAGACGGTGGTGCTGATGCTCGTCGATGTGCACGACCAGCGCACCGTCCGGCGCCAGCAGGTCACGCGCGGCCGCCAGTCGCGGCGCCACGAAATCGAGCCAGGCCTCGGCACCGCCGAAGTCGTCCCGATAGGTGAACCGGCGCCCCGTGTTGTAGGGCGGGTCCGTGAGCACGAGATCGACCTGCCCGGCCAGGTGGGCGAGCGTCGTGCGCATCGCCGGCAGGCAGTCGTCGGCGATCAGCCAGCCGTGTTCAGGGAACGGCGGGCCGTCGCCGGTCATCGGCGTCGGGTCGCGCTGCTCACCGTCGCAGGCCGGCGGCATTGAACACCGAGGTATCGGCCAGCGTGCCGTCGAAGAAGTCGACGATGTTCTGCGCCGAGCCCGTGGCCATCCGGTGCGTGCCCTCGCGCGTGGAGGCGGCGTTGTGCGGTGTGAGCAGGGTTCTGGGCGCATCGATCAACGGATGATCGGCCGGCGGAGGTTCCTCCTCGTAGACATCCACACCGGCGCCGGCCAGACGGCCCCCCTTCAGGACCGCTGCCAGCGCCCGTTCGTCGACGACGCCGCCGCGCGCGTTGTTGATGACGAGCGCACCATCGGGCAGCGCCTCCAGCTCGCCCTCGCCGATCAGGTGGCGGGTGGTCTCGTCCAGCGGCACATGCAGCGTGAGGACGTCGGCCTGATGCAGATAGGGCCGGAAGTCTTCAACGCCCTCGCAGCCCTGGGCCCGGGCGAGCTCGGTATCGAGC
>JAUIAI010000820.1 GCA_030425615.1 Gammaproteobacteria bacterium | reverse complement strand
CCCCGGCGTCGCGCTCACATATCGCGGCGGGCGGGCGGGGGGAAGGCCGGATTTCGCCCGCCCCGGGGCCTCAGGCGTCGCGCCCGCGCGCGAGCCGCAGCAGCGCCATGTGCAGCCGGTGGAAGCGCTCGCGCGGCATCGCGTCGGGGAAGTGGTTCTGGCCGGAGACGCCGCCCTCAGCGTCGTGGTCGTAGGCGTAGCCGGCGCCGTGGCCGATCAGCGCCTTCCACTTCAGGCCGAGCTCCTTCGCCTGGCGCAGGAACAGCGTGATGTCCGGGTTGTAGCCCGTGTGCAGGATGACGTCGGGACGCGCGCGGCGCAGCTTGGTCACGAGCGCCGAAAGATCGGTCGAGGTGGCCGCATAGCCTTCCTCGTGCACGATCTGCATGCCCAGTTCCTCGCACTTGGCCTTGTTGCCCTTGGCGACACCCGAGCCGTAGGGACCGTCCTCATGGATGATGGCGACCTTGACATCCTTGACGTCCATGCCGAGCTTGTCCTTGGCGTTCTCCGCCACGAACGTGCAGGACGCCTCGCCGAACTGGTCGGAGTGCACCTGGCCGCGGAACACGTACTTCAGGTTCTTGCCCTTGAAGACGGCCGAGGACACGCACACGTTCGCCCACATGAACTTCTGCGCGGCATCGACCTTCGCTGCCATGGGCACGCAGTGAGCGCTGGAGAACACGCCCATCAGCATGTCCACCTTGGCTTCGTTGAGAAGGCGCTCGGCCTCGTTGATGGCGACATCAGCCTTCGACTGCGCGTCTGCCATCTGGTACTTGATCTCGTAGCCCTCGACCCCGCCGCGCTCGTTGATCATGTCGATGGCGATCTCGGTCCCGATGGCCGCGGCCTTCGAGCCGCCGGCCGCGAATGGGCCGGTCAGATCGTAGATGACCCCGATGTTGATTTCCTTCGCCGATGCACTGCCGAACGCCAGCGCAGTCCCGGCGGCAAGAACGGCCGCACCCAGCCATTGCCGATTGAAACGCATACCTGTCTCCTTTCTCTGGATTCGACCGCTCGTTGACGCGGCCTGTTTCTCGGAGCATCGTGTCATGCGTCGCCTGCGCTGTCAAACCTCTCGTCCGCCGGACGGGCATGGCCCGCCGGCGCGCGGCCTTTCATCGCACGAGCGGACGGTCTCGCAACTCGTTGGGGTTCGCACCCGCACCGGGAAATGCTGCCGCGAGCGCTCCGTTCATGTCGCGCACGGCCGCGAGAATTCCGTCGCCGAGGCGCCCCTCGGCGGCCGCCCGACTGATCTGCGCGCAGGCGTCCTCCCAGACGCCGGAGTCGACCGACGCCGAGGCGGCGCGGTCGGCCAGGATCTCGACCTGGTGATCGGCGACCGACACGTAGACGAGCACACCGTTGTTCGCCGCCGTGTCCCAGACATGCAACTCGGCGAAGACCTCGAGCGCCCGTTCCCGCGGGCTGATGCCCCGCTGCAGGATGGTCAGGGGCGACAAGGCCCGCTCGATCACGATGCGGATCTCGGCCGTATGACGAAGCTCGCCCTGGGCGATCTCCTCCTCGATCCCTGCCAGGACGGCCCCCGGCACGGGCTCGCGCCAGAACAGCAGACGGGACATCAGGTGGCGAAAGGTGCGAAGCAGTCTGTTCATCGTTCGCTATTGTCCTGAAGCACGGTTTTGCGGCCGGTGGCCCGGGTCAATGCGCACCAACCCTTCGACGGCACGGGTTTCGGTCCTGGGGAGTAAAGTGTTGACGCCATGAGCAGACATCAGAATACCGAGGCGCTTCTGGAGCGGCTGGTCGCGTTCGACACGGTGAGCCGGAACTCCAATCTCGCGCTGATCGACTTCGTCGCCGAATTCCTCGAGGGATACGGCGTCTCGTCGCACCGGGTGTACGACGACAGCGGGGCCAAGGCGAATCTCGTGGCCACCATCGGCCCGGCGGATCGCGGCGGAGTCATCCTGTCTGGCCACACGGACGTCGTTCCTGTGGACGGACAGGACTGGCATTCCGATCCGTTCGTCACCCATGTCGCCGATGACCGCATTCACGGTCGCGGCACGGCCGACATGAAGGCCGGCCTGGTCGCCGCGTGGTTCGCCGTGCGCAGCCTCCAATCCGCCGACGTGCAACTCCCCGGCGATGTGATCCTCGCGGCGGTGAGCGGTGAGGAGGACGGCGGCCTGGGCACCTTCGCCCTACTGGAGAAACTCGACGAGCT
>JAUIAI010000819.1 GCA_030425615.1 Gammaproteobacteria bacterium | reverse complement strand
AAGCCCCGGGTTTCCCGCTCGTCGTAAGCGATGTTCAGCGCCTGGATCACCGCCTTGGTCCCCTTGTTGGAACTCCAGAGTGCGACGAGCAGACCCGCGACGGATGCGAAGCCGAGCGAGGTCGGCGCCTGATCGGCCAGCCGGGTGAGCTGATCGCGCACGATCTCCTGCACGCTCGCCGGAAGGTAGGACGAAAGCGTCTGCATCTGCCGGGTCACCTCGGCAGGGTCGGTCAGAAGCCCGTAGATCGCCACGACCGAGAGCAGGGTGGGCACGAGCGACAGGAGCAGGAAGAACGTCACACCGCCCGCCACCAGCAGGACCCGGTCTTCCCTCACTTCGTCGATCACGCGGCGGGTGATCTGCCCCCAACCCCGCGCCGGGATATCGGCGGGCGTGTCGGCATTGCGTCCCGTTGCCTGCATGCAGCCCCTCCCGCATTGGATGGTTTGAATGCGGCTGGGGCGGCAAGATGCGTGCCCAGAACAGGGCGTCTCAGTCCAGACGCTCCGGCAACGTGAAGTAGGCGCTCGAGCGTGCCGGATTCTCGCGTGCCTTGCCCAGTTCGCTGCGGGCGATACCGCGCAGGTGGACTTCGTCCGGACCGTCGGCGAAGCGCAGCGCACGCCCCCAGGTCCAGAGATCGGCCAGCGGTGTGTCAGGCGTCAGGCCCATGGCGCCGAAGAGCTGGATGGCCCGGTCCAGCACCCGGGTCTGCAGCCGGCCGGCCACCACCTTGATCGCCGAGACCATGGTGCGCGCGCCCTTGTTGCCGAACTTGTCCAGTGCCCAGGCCGCCTCCAGCACCAGAAGCCGCGCCTGATTGATCTCGATCCGGGATTCGGCGATCCAGTCCTGCACGTTGGCGTAGTCGGCCAGATACTTGCCGAAGGTGCGCCGCTCCAGGGCGCGGTCGCACATCAGCTCGACCGCCACCTCGCACTGGCCGATGGTGCGCATGCAGTGATGGATCCGCCCGGGTCCGAGACGAGCCTGCGCCATCGCGAAGCCCTGGCCTTCTTCACCGAGCAGGCTCGACGCCGGCACCCGCACATCGCGAAACACCAGCTCGCAGTGGCCCTCGGGTGCAACGTGGTTCATGACCGGGATGTTGCGAACCACGGTGAGCCCGGGCGCATCCATCGGAATCAGAATCATGCTGTGGCGCGCGTGCCGGGGGGCGTTCTCGTCCGAATCGGAAACGCCGAGCAGGATCACCAGCTCGCAATTCGGGTGCGCAGCGTTCGTGATGAACCACTTGCGCCCGTTGACGACGTATTCGTCGCCTTCGCGGCGAATGGTCGTCTGGATGTTGGTGGCATCCGAAGACGCCACGTCTGGCTCCGTCATGGCGAACGCGGACCGGATCTCGCCCTCCAGCAGCGGGCGCAGCCAGCGGGCGTACTGCTCCGGTGTGGCGAACAGGTGCATCAGCTCCATGTTGCCGGTGTCTGGTGCATTGCAGTTGAAGACCTCCGAGGCCCACTGCACCCGGCCCATGATCTCGGCCAGC
This sequence comes from Gammaproteobacteria bacterium, assembly GCA_030425615.1. Lineage (GTDB taxonomy): Bacteria > Pseudomonadota > Gammaproteobacteria > Burkholderiales > Burkholderiaceae_E > JAUIAI01. The sequence continues at coordinate 702 of JAUIAI010000819.1, read as the reverse complement.
GGCGCGTACTCGATATTGGTCAGCCGGGTGCCGGGCTCGTCATCGCGCAGGCCGGGCAGGAAGAGGTTCCAAAGCCCTTCGGCCTTCGCATAGGCCTTGAGATCCGCGACGAACGGCGGCGGATAGACCCCGGCCGCCACGTCGCGATGCCACTGCGGGTTGCGCGGGAGGACGTGGTCGTCCATGAAATCCGTGAGACGGCGCTGCAGGTCGAGTACCTTGTCGGAGTGAGCGAAATCCATCTTGTCCCCTGATCGTATGGGTGCCGGACGGGCCGGCCGCGGACGCAAGCCACGCTCACGCCGGACGTGAACAACGATGTTCGGAGAGAACCCCCGGGTGTTTCTTGATCCGGCTCAATGTTGCGGTGCCCAACAACGACTGCGCGCGATGGTCGCGCCAAGGGGCAGGGCGATGACGTGAAGCAAGGATTGCCAGCCCGACAGGATGCTCGCACCATAACGGATCCGCCCGGAGCGACCGGGTGCAAAGCGGATCCCCGTACATGGCGAATGCTCACCCTGCCGGCGCAAACGGGTCGCCGCGCATCGCGATTCTCGGCTTCTCGCTCGAAGCCAACCGGAACGCGCCGGTGTCCGATCGAAGAATATTCGAGCAGACCCTGCTGCTCGGTGGCGCAGAGCTCGCGGCTGCGCTGGCCTCGGACCGCGAGATCCTGCCGGGGACGGTCCAGGGGTTCTG
>JAUIAI010000818.1 GCA_030425615.1 Gammaproteobacteria bacterium | reverse complement strand
GCCCCGACAGGCACGTTTCCGCGCAGGATCAGCTTCCGGTAACGTGACGCGCCGCGTCCGTCGTCGATCACCTCCTCATCGCCTTCGCAGGCCGTCAGGACACCGATCGCCCGATAGTCGAGGTCTTCGGTCTTCAGTACGGTGAGACCGGGTACCGGTCGGTACTCAAGGTTCCCGCCCAGTGCATTGGAAGCGGCCACCTCGGCCTGCTCCTGAGCGACCGACCAGAGGCCGGGGCATCGACCGTCCCGTTCGGCGACGTCACCCGCGGCGAAGATATCGGGGTCCGCCGTGCACATGCGGGAGTCGACCCGCACGCCACGGCCGACGGCCAGACCCGCCTCGCGGGCCAGTTCGGTCGCGGGCGCGATCCCCGCGCACACCAGAACCAGCTCGCAGTGTCGTGTCCGGCCATCGCGCAACCGGAGGCCACGGATCGTGCCCGCATCGCAGCGCAGAATCCGGCCGGCCTCCGCGAGGGGCTCGAAGGCGATGCCGAGTTCCCGCAGATGCGTGAGCAGGATCTGCGCGCTCGCGGAATCGGATTGCCGGTCCAGCGGGCGTGCGCGATTCGAGAGGAGCGTGACGTCGAGCCCGATCCGGGCCAGTTCCCGTGCGGCTTCGATGCCCAGCAGTCCAGCGCCCACCACGACAGCGCGTCGCGGCATGTTCCGCTCGATGTATCGGCGGATCGATCGGACGTCGCGGGCCGCCCGCACGACGAAGGCGCCGGGGCCCTGGAAGCCGGGCAGATCCGGCACCCAGGCCCCCGCGCCGGTGGCCAGGATCAGTTTGTCGTAGGGCACGGATTCGCCGGAACGCAGGCGCACGCGTCGCGCGGCGCGGTCGATCGCGATGACGCGGTTGCCGAGTCTCAGGCGGATGCCCTGTCGCTCGAACCAGTCCGGCGCATAGAGCTGCAAGCCTTCCGCCGCGTCATCGCCGTGCAGCAGCGCGGTGATGGCCGTGCGGTTGTAGGTCATACGGGTCTCGTCGCCGATCACGGTGATGCAGGCCTCGCTGGCCTGTCGTCGCGCCGACGCCGCGGCGGTGGCACCGGCGATTCCGGCGCCCACGATGACGATGCGCCGCGATGCCCGCGGGTCGGCGCGGCACGGGCCATTGCACGGGCCGGGACGCTCGCGCGCAGTCACGGTCGTGTCATCGGGGAAACGGATCTCGGTCCAGAGCACCCGCTGCAGCCAGAGAAAACCCAGGCCGAGCGCGGCGGTCCGGATCGCCACGGCCAGCGAGGCGTCGAGATCGAGACCGGGCCCGAGCGAGTTCAGCGATGCCACGATTGTCGGTGCGGCGTGCCAGAAGTAGAAGCTGAACGCGAGCATGCCGAACGCCGCCGGCAGCGCTTGCCGTATCGGGCGCAGCGCGGCGTACAGCAGCAGGTACAGCGCGACGCTCGTGCCGATGAAGATCAGCATCTGGGACGCCATCGGTGCCGCGCCGGTCGTTGCTGCTCCCGGAACCAGGAAGTAGCCGAGCACCAGACCCGGCAAGGCCCCGGCCATCCACGTCGGCCTGGCGCGTCTGCCGCGAAGGAACAGGCATCCGATGAGCACGGCGAGCAGTGCCTCGGAGACGAGGGTTGCGGCGGCCACGGCGTCACTGGCGGAGACCCACTTGCGCAGAATCACGGTGCCGAACAGTATCGTCGCGGCGATCGGGAAGAGTGCGGCGCGGGCGCGCTCCTGCCGTCGTGCGCGAGTCGCCGCACCGATCGGCCTCGCCGGGTGGAGCACCGTGGTCATCGCCTGTTGCATCGTCTTCGTCCTCCGTTTCGTCGTCGGCGGTGATCCGGTCGACCGCCCGGGCCGGACGATACGGCGGCTGACGGCGCCGTCGCGTCCCGCGGCCGTGTGCGGTTGTATCCAAAGGTGACCCGGCGCGTCAGCCCGTGTGTTCCCAGGCGGGTGCGAGGCAGCGTCGCGAACCGGCCACCCGTGTGCCGGCCGGCCCGGACGGCCAATCCGTCGCCGGCCGGTGAGGGCAGAGGCACGCGGGCCTTCCATCGATTGCTTACGTTTCCTGACCGCCGCGCGACGACGTCAACGCGCATGAAGCGGCCCGGGGATGCGGATCGCCGATCGCGTTTACGATGTCGGGTCCGCTGACTCCGATCCCGTCCCATGAGCACTCTGCCCGATTCCTTTCGCCAGCTTCGTTCCCTGATCACGCCCGAGGGCCGACTGCGCCTGTCGATCG
>JAUIAI010000817.1 GCA_030425615.1 Gammaproteobacteria bacterium | reverse complement strand
ACGCGGTCGTGCTCGTTCGCGGCCAGCCGCTGTCCGAGGAACAGGAAATGGCGATCGGCGAGGCGCTCGGCACAGTCGAGGCCCGGCCTGCGACCGTCGGCGAAGGACGGCGACGCCTGCGCGACGACCGCATGAACGACATCTCCAACCTGGACGCCGACGGCCACCTGCTCGCGCCCGATGCCGACCGGCGGCTGTTCAACCTGGGCAACCGGCTCTGGCACGCGGACAGCACGTTCAAGGCGACACCTTCGAAGTATTCGATGCTGTACGCGCAACAGGTGCCGCCTTCCGGCCGTGGGGACACGGAGTTCGCGGACCTTCGGGCCGCCTGGGACGCGCTGCCGCCCGACGAGCAGGAAAGACTGCGTCCGCTCGTCGCGCGTCACAGCCTCATGTACTCCCGCGCGCAACTCGGCTTCTTCGGCTTCAGCGAAGAGGACCGCGAACGCTACGCGCCCGTGCCTCAGAGACTGGTGCGTCGCCATCCCGGGTCCGGACGCCTGACGCTCTACCTCGCATCGCACATCGGCGACATCGACGGCATGCCGCGTCCGGAAGCCATGCTGCTGGTGCGCGAACTGACCGAATTCGCCACCCAGCGCGAACGCGTCTACAGGCACCGCTGGCAGCCGCATGACCTCGTCATCTGGGACAACCGGTGCACCTTGCACAGGGCGACCCCCTTCGACGACACGGCCGAGCCCCGCGACATGCGCCGCGTGACGGTCATGGACGACAGCCCGACGCTGGAGCAGCCCCAATGAAGGCCTTTCGCATTCATGCAGCCGGTCTGGCCAATGCCAGGCTCGACGACGTCGAACCGCCGAGTTGTCCGCCGGGCCATGCGCTGATCCGTGTGCGAGCGGCCACGCTCAACTATCGCGATCTCGCCGTGGCTGAAGGCCGCATGCCGCTCACCGTGCAGTGGCCCATCATCCCGGGCTCGGATTTCGCCGGCGAGATCGTGGAAATCAATGCCCCGGGAAGCGGGCTCGCGCCCGGCCGGCGCGTGAGCGCGCACTATGTGCAGGGGTGGCTCGACGGCCCGCCGCGGGCAAGCGACACAGCCACCAACCTCGGCGTCCCGGGCCCCGGCGTACTGGCGGAACTCGTCTGCCTGCCGGCAAACGGCCTGCTCCCGATCCCCGACGATGTCACCGACGAAACCGCGGCGAGTCTGCCGATCGCCGGGGTCACGGCCTGGAATGCGGTCATGCGCTCGGGCATCGACCCTGCCGGGCGAACGGTCGTGATCCAGGGAACGGGCGGCGTCGCGCTGTTCGGACTGCAGATCGCGCATGCGGCGGGCGCGCGTACGATCGTGATCACCTCGCGCGAGGAACGCGCGGAACTCGCACGCAGCCTGGGGGCCGATCACACCCTGAACTACCGCGACCAACCCGACTGGCACACCGCCGTGCTGGATCTCACCCAGGGCGCAGGCGCCGATCTCGTGCTCGACGTCACCGGCGGAGAGAACCTGGGCCGCTCGATGCGAGCCGTCGCCACGGGCGGCACGATCGCCGCCTGCGGTTTCCTGGACGGCATGCAGGCATCCTTCGCCATGCCGGATCTGCTGATGCGCAGCGCCACACTGCGCGGCATCCGTGTGGGATCGCGCGAACACCATCTTCAGCTTCTGGCCTTCTGCAGACGGCACCGGCTCGAACCCGTCATCGGCCGGCGTCACGCACTGGCGGAGACGCGCGCCGGGTTCGAGGCGCTCGCGGCCGGTGCGCACGTAGGCAAGATTCTGATCACGACGGCCGACTGACTGGAGGACGAACATGACCATGCCGACCCGCACGCTGGGCAGAACCGGGCTGCCCGTTTCCAATCTCGTCATCGGCGGCGGCGCCGTCGGCGGGCTGTTCGTACGTGGCAGTCAAAGTGAACAGGATCGCGCGCTCCGGATCGCGGCGGCCGCCGGCATCAACTGGATCGACACGGCGCCGCTGTACGGAAACGGGGCCTCTGAGTCGGCGCTCGGCCGTGCGCTGGCAGTCTCGGACTACTCGCCGCGCCTGTCCACGAAAGTCATGCTCGACACAGCCGGGACCGCCGATCTCGCGGGCCAGGTCATGCACAGTCTGGAGCGCAGCCTCGAGCGCCTCGGAACGGGACGGGTGGATCTTCTCCAGCTGCACAACCCCATTGGCCGCACCGGTGACGGCCACCGGATCGCCGTGGCGGACGTCCTGCGAGATGGCGGTGCGCTGGAT
>JAUIAI010000816.1 GCA_030425615.1 Gammaproteobacteria bacterium | reverse complement strand
ACGCCTGGCACGCGGCCGGCTGCGCCAACGGCGGCACGAGCTGCGAAGACCCCCCGGGCATCCGCGAAGGCGCGGCCGGCAAGCTGTACCTGGCCTACCTGCGCGACCCGGACGGCCACAAGATCTGCGGGCTGTACCGGATGCCCAAGGAGTAAGCGTCGGGGTCTGCCCCTCCGGCTTGTCCCGGGAGGGGCGGCGCACCCGGTGCGCCGCCCCTCGTCATACGGCATTGGCCGCGCGCGGCCCCGCCCGGGTCTGCCCGCGCGCTCAGTGCGCCAGCATGACGTGGCGCACCGCCGTGTAGTCCTCCAGCGCGTAGAGCGACATGTCCTTGCCGTAGCCGGACTGCTTCAGGCCGCCGTGCGGCATCTCGTTGACCAGCATGAAGTGCGTGTTGATCCAGGTGCAGCCGTACTCCAGGCGTGATGCGCAGGCCATGGCGCGAGCCACGTCGCGCGTCCACACCGACGAGGCCAGCCCGTAGTCGGAATCGTTGGCCCAGCCGACCACGTCGTCGTCGTCGGTGAAGCGGGTCACGGAGACCACGGGGCCGAACACCTCGCGTCGTACGATCTCGTCGGCCTGCAGCGCTCCGGCCACCACCGTGGGCCGGTAGTAGAAGCCCGCGTCGTCGTGCGCGCTGCCGCCGGTCGTGATTTCAACGTGCCGCAGTTCGGCCGCGCGCTGCACGAAGCTCGAGACCCGTTCACGCTGACGCTGCGAGATCAGCGGCCCGATCTCGTTCTCGGCGTCGTCCGCCAGTGCGTAGCGGATCGACGACACGGCCGACGAGAGATCGGCCACCAGCCTGTCGTAGATCTTCGCGCCCGCGTAGATGCGGCAGGCGGCCGTGCAGTCCTGGCCGGCGTTGTAGTAGCCGAAGGCGCGGATGCCGTTCACCACGGCCTCGAGATCGGCATCGTCGAACACGATCACCGGTGCCTTGCCGCCCAGTTCCAGATGCGTGCGCTTCACCGTGCGGGCCGCGGCCTGCAGGATCTTCTTGCCCGTGGCCACGTCACCGGTGATCGAGACCATCTTGACGGCCGGGTGGTTGATGAGCGCGTTGCCCACGGATTCGCCCCGGCCGGTGATCACGTTGACCACGCCCTCTGGCAACACGTCAGCCAGGATGTGCGCGAGTTTGAGCGCTGTCAGCGGCGTCTGCTCGGACGGCTTGAAAACCACGGTGTTGCCGGCGGCCAGGGCGGGCGCGAGCTTCCAGGCCATCATCATCAGCGGGTAGTTCCAGGGCGCGATCGAAGCCACCACGCCGATGGGATCACGACGGATCATCGACGTGTGGCCGGCCATGTATTCACCCGCAGCCGTGCCCGGCATGCACCTCACGGCGCCGGCGAAGAAACGGTAGCAGTCGACGATGGCCGGGATCTCGTCGTTGCGCACCGCGTTGACCGGCTTGCCGCAGTTCAGCGCTTCGAGCTTTGCGAACGCTTCGGCTTCGGCCTCGATGCGGTCGGCGATCTTCAGCAGCAGCGTCGAGCGATGGGCCGGCGTCGTGCGCGACCAGTCGGCGTAGGCGGCCGCGGCGGCGGCGACCGCGCGGTCGATCTGCGCGGGCGACGCCTCGGGCAGCATCAGGATCGTGTCGCCCGTGCGCGGGTTCAAGATGGTTTCTTCGGCTTCCTGCCCCGCTTCGAAGCTCGGGCCGATCAGCATGTTCGTTTCCACGGTGTTCTCCATCCAAGGGGCTATTTGCCCTGGCCGGCGACCTTGTCGCCGTCCCGGGTGAGGTAATAGGCGGCCAGAATCGGCACGAACGTGACCAGCACCACGACCATCGCGACCACGTTGGTCACCGGGCGTTGTCGCGGGCGTACGAGTTCTTCGAGCATCCAGATCGGCAGGGTCGCCTGCTGCCCGGCGGTGAAGGTGGTCACGATCACCTCGTCGAACGACAACGCGAACGCGAGCATGCCGCCGGCCACGAGCGCCGTGCCGATGTTGGGCAGCACCACGTAGCGCAGCGTCTGGAAATAGGTGGCGCCCAGATCCATGGACGCCTCGATGAGCGATCCGGACATGCGCCGGAACCGCGCGATCGCATTGTTGTAGACCACGACGATGCAGAACGTGGCGTGGCCGAGCACGATGGTCCAGAAGCTGAAGGGAATGTCCATGATGTTGAACGCCGAGCGCAGCGAGATGCCGGTGACGATGCCGGGTAAGGCGATGGGCAGGATGATCAACAGGGTGATGCTTTCG
>JAUIAI010000815.1 GCA_030425615.1 Gammaproteobacteria bacterium | reverse complement strand
AAGGCCACGCTGCTCAAGTACCTGGGCGACGTCAACTACGAGGCGCACTACAAGAGCGCCGCGGCGCGTGAGGCCTTCACCTGCGGGTTGTCCTGGCTGGAATCAGGCATTCGGGGCGACCCGGAGGACGAGCCGATCTACGGGCGGCACGAGACCTGGGCCAATGTGCTGCACGACTCGGCCGCGGGGGAGCCGCTGTTCGATGACATGCGCTACCTGATTCGAAAGCGGCAGGTGGACCTGGACGTCTCCCGCGCGTACTTCCCGAAGCATGCGGATGCCCTGGCGAACGCCGCCTACGGTTACTCCAACCAGAACCGGCTGGACAACTGGTATCTGGGTGTGAATCTGCGCGAGCACGACTGGGACTTCAGCCACCTCATGGGCACCGGGACCACGTCGCAGTTCGCCTGGTCGCGCAACCCGCGCCAGCGCGTGGCGCTGCGTGAGACCTGGATGTACGTGCCCACGCGACAGCGCGGAAAGACGGCCGGCGGATCGACGTTCGATCGGGTGAAGATGCTGCTCTGGCTCTTCATCTGGTGCAACGACACGCTGATCCTGAAGTCCAAGACCCCTTACCAGCACAACAAGATCCCGTTCACGCCCCTGCGCTGCTTCACCGAGTTCGACGGCTGCCCGAAGGGCATCGTGCGAGACCTGATCTCACCGAGCGAGGCATTCAACAAGAAGCAAAGCCGCAGCGTCTTCGCAGCCAACTCTCGAATGGTGCTGGTCGAATCGAGTGCCATCAACAACGGCACCATGCCACTTGCCCGGATCGAGGACGTGGTGGCCAAGGGCAATGGCACGATCGTCGTGAACGATGGTGCCGTGCGAGACGGCCGAATCCGTATCGAGTCCGGACAGCCGCTGGCTGCGGCCAATATCGAGCTCGCGCGAGTCGATTACGACTTCATCAATCAGGGCAGCGGGGTCAACGCGGAGAACCTGGGCAACCAGACCAACGCGACGTCCGGGGTTGCGATCCAGGGCAGGCAATCAGAAGGCCAGGTGACCATCACCGAGCCGTTCGATAACGTGCACCTGGCCTACCGGCGCCACGGCGAGCTCGCGCTGTCGCTGATCGAGCAGTTCTACCAAGCGCCGCGCCAGATCTTCGTGCCCGGCGAGCGGGGCAAGGCCAAGCACCTGGAAATCAACACCTTCGACCCCGACACGGGCGAGTACAAGAACGACCTCACCCGGTTCAATGCCAACTTCACCATGCGCGAGGCAGCGTGGAAGGCGTCGCTGGCGCAGTCGTCCATGGAGTCGCTCTGGGGGCTGTTGCGCGAGCTCGCGCCGGCCGATCCCGAGATCGTCACGATGGCGATCGACATGCTGATCGAGTACTCGGATCTGCCCACCCGGGCCAAGGATGTGCTCACCGAGCGGATTCGCAAATCCAAGGGACTCGAGGATCCGGACGGCGCGGATGACCCGGAGGTTCAGGCCGCACGACAGAAGGCGCGAGCCGCCGCTCAAGAGGCCGCCCAGATGCAGCGCGAGCAGCAGGCCGCAGACACGCAGGAAACCCAAGCCAAGGCCGCCCTCACCGCCGCGAAGGCGCAGTCCGAGCGCGCCAAGCTCGCCAAAGACCTCATGACCACGATGCGTGACGCGATTCAGCTCGCGCTCGAGACCGGCACCGTTCCCGATGCGGCCCAAGCCGCGGACCAGCTTCTGCAAGCGGTCGGGTTCCCCGACCAAACCCCCGCCACCCCTGGAGTACTCTCATGAACGCACCAAGCGACGACACGGCCGGCTGGCTGACTCCCGAAGAGCAGCAGGACATGGCCACCGGGCCCAGCCCGGATGACGCCGAAGAGGCTGGCAACGAAGTCGAAGACGCAGCGGCCACGGCCACGCCGACACCCGCACCCGCCGCCGCGCCGGCTGGCGAAGCCGGGACAGACGACGAAGGCAAGCCGGCGCAGCCCGCGCCCGCACCGGCGCCAGGCGACAAGCCGAACGAGGGCGGTGACGAACCTGCGCCTGCGCCCGCACCGGCGGCCGAGCAGCCCGCGCCCGCCGGGCAGCCGTCCGATGTTCATGGCGGTCAGGTCGTCGATACCCGACCACACGAATCGGGACAGGCCGCTCCCGGCCGGGTCCAGCACGCCCAGCGCGGCGTAGCGGGCGCCGACCACCCGCCGCGCCGACTCCACCAGCCGCTGCAGCACCAGGTCCACGTCGAGGCCGCTGCCGATGGCCATGCCGCTC
>JAUIAI010000814.1 GCA_030425615.1 Gammaproteobacteria bacterium | reverse complement strand
CGGTCGCCAGCAGAAGATCGACATCGATCTCGTGGAGATGTTCGCCTCGGGCGACATGCAACGCGACCTGCCCATGCAGGCCGGCGATGTCATCTACGTGAATCGCGCCCCGGTCTACTACGTCTACGGTCAGGTCAACCGGCCGGGCATGTACACGCTCGAGCGCGGCATGACGCTGGCGCAGGCGATCGCCAAGGGCGGCGGTCTCACCCTGCGAGGCACGGACCGCGGGGTGCGCGTTCACCGTCGCTACCAGGAGCGGACCGTGCAGGTTCTGGAGCCGCGGCTGGACGACCCGATCAAGCCCGACGACCTGGTCTTCGTGCGCGAAAGCATCTTCTGACCCCGGGCCGCGGCCTGTCATGAGTCGCCGGGTCGACCCGGCGCAATCCGAACGGCGCCCCATGGCGCCGTTCTTCGTCATGGTGCCCGCCGGCTATCTCACTGGCGCTGCACGGGGATGCCCGTGCTTTCGATCCAGCCCATCCAGTTGGCCAGCAGGATCAGAGCGAACAGCGCGATCGAGAAGCCGATCCTGAAGGTGAGCGCGCGCGCGACGTTGCGCGTCTGCCCCCGGTCCCTGACGAGGAAGACCATCGCGGAGGCCAGGCTCCCGATGATGAGAACGAAGGCGAAGATGACGATCCATTTCATCTGCGGATTGTGCGCCATCCGCAGCATTCCCGGGGTGCGTCGCGGTCCCCGGCTCGGTCGCCCGCCCGGGTTTTCGGAAAGCGGCTCCCAGTAGTCCTACAATCGCGTCCCGATGACCTCTCCACACACACCCTCCGACTCCCCGGACGTCTCCTCCGGCGAAAGCGCGAGAGCGACCGTCTCGCCGGCCGTCCGGCGGCGCAACCGGCTGATCCTCATCGGACTGCTGCTGGTCTGCCTGGCGCCCGTGGTGGCGTCATACCTGACGTTCTACGTTTTCACGCCGGACAGTCGTACGAACTACGGCCGGCTCGTCGACCCTCAGCGCGACGTCAATCCGCTCGAGGTCACGGTCGCGCGTCTGGGGGCGCTCGAACCCGAGGAACTGCCCGTGCAGGCGGCCACCGGGGAGTCCGTGACCCTGTCGGCGTTCGCGGGGCGCTGGCTGCTGGTGGTTCCCGAGAGCGGCGCCTGCGGAGAGGGCTGCCGGCAACGCCTGGTCGATACCCGCCAGGTACGCCTGACCACGGGCCGGGAACGAAGCCGGGTGGGCAGGGTGCTCCTGCTGTCGGCGCAAGCCCCCGAGCCGGGTGAGTGGCTCGCGGAGCATCCCGGCTTGCACGTCCTGCGGCTGCCCGGCCGGATTCCCGACGCGCTGTTCCCAGCGTCCGAGGGGCATTCGGCCTCCGACCATGTTTTCGTCGTCGATCCGCTCGGCCATCTGATGATGCGCTGGCCGGTGGCGGCCGACCCCAACAAGACCAAGAAGGATCTGATGCGCCTGCTCAAGGTTTCGCGCGTCGGTTGAGGCTCCCGTGAACGAAATCCCCATCCAGGACGCGGCCGCCGTGCGCCGCCGCCGCCGTTATCGCACTGCCGTCGGTCTCGTGGCGGTCCTGACCCTCGCGTTGATCATGCTCGGGGCGTATGTCCGTCTGACCGACGCCGGTCTGGGCTGCCCGGACTGGCCGGGCTGCTATGGCCACCTCACGCCGGCCCATGCCTCCGAGAAGATCGCAGCCGCCGTCGAGGCCCAGGGGGGCGAGCACGGCCCGGTTTCGATGGGCAAGGCCTGGCGCGAGATGCTCCATCGCTACGTGGCCAGCATCCTGGGCCTGCTGATCATCGGGCTCGCCGTCTACGCCTGGCGCTGGCGCGAGAGCCTGGCGGGAGGGCCCTGGCTCGCCACCGTGCTGGTCGGTGTGGTCATCCTCCAGGGGCTCTTCGGCATGTGGACCGTGACCCTTCTGCTCAAGCCGGCGATCGTCACGGCCCATCTGCTGGGCGGGCGCCCGGGACCGGGCTGCGGCTGGCCGTCCTGGTGGCGCTGGTCGTCCTCGTGGCTCAGATCGCCCTCGGTGGCTGGACGAGCACGAACTACGCCGCTCTGGCGTGCAGTGATCTTCCGACCTGCCAGGGGCGCTGGTGGCCGGATGCCGACTTCGAGCACGCATTCCATGTCGTGCGCAAACTCGGCCAGACGCCGGACGGCGACCCGCTCACGTTCGCGAACCTGACCGCGATCCACCTCACGCACCGGATCGGCGCCGTGGTCGCCTTGCTGGTCCTGCTC
>JAUIAI010000813.1 GCA_030425615.1 Gammaproteobacteria bacterium | reverse complement strand
CGGGCGAGTCCAGCAGGAGCACCGACACCAGCTCGCGAAAGTGGGCGAGCGAGAACGGCTTGGACAGGAATGCCACGGTGTTGAGGGATTCCGCCAGGCTTCGGTTGGAGACGCTGTCCTGGCCCGTCATGACCAGGATCGGTACGTGCGGGTGGCGCTGCTGGACGAGACGCGCCAGGTCGAGTCCGTTGCCGTCCCCCAGACTGATGTCCACGCAGAGGAAGTCCGCGAACGCGTCGTCGGAATCGAGCGCGGCCCGCGCGGCGGCGAAGGAGCCTGCGACCCGGGTCGCCAGACCGGCCCGCTCGAGCGAGCGCGCCAGATTCCGGGCCAGGATGGGTTCGTCTTCGACGATGAGAACGGTAGGTTTCATCCGGTGTCGTCTCGAGAGTGTGGCTGCCACTCAGCAAGACCCGGACCACCCTTGTCCACCGGTCCGTTTCCATGGGTTCGCGGTGCTCGCGGCCATGCCCCCGCCAGCCTTTGCGTGTCATTTGACCGACGTGCCGGGGCAAATGCCCCGGTGTGTGGTGTCTGGCACTTGGGCCGGCGGCGGCCAGCGGATATGCTCGTGCTGACGGGTGTCTGGCCCGTCCTGGCGGGGTCGATCCCGGATTCGAGGAGCAGGAGATGCAGTCGGTCGCCAGAGGGCGATGGTGGAGCCGGCCGGCAGCCCGTGTGCGCGGCGCCGGTGGCGTACCGGGCAAGACCCGGTTCTGGCGCTGGTTCATGGCGCTCAGTCTGGTGCTGATCATCCTCAACAGCGCGGTGGCCGCGTGGCTGCTCGCCGGATTCCTCGAGCGACGCATGCTCGAGCGCGACGTCACGGTCGCGATGGAGTTCGTGAACTCGATCGTGCGCGTACAGAAGGCCGGCGCGTACTTCCACGGTCGCACCATGGATGCGTCGGTGCCCGAGATGGAAGAGTTCTTCCGGCACGTGGCCAGTCTGCCGGGGGTGTTTCGCGCCAACGTCTACGGCGAGGACCGGTCGGTGCTCTGGTCGAGCGATCCCGCCCTGATCGGCCGGAGCTTCACCATGAACGACGAGCTCGACGCCGTGTTCCGTGGCGAACTCGAACCCGAGATCGAGTCGGTCGAGCGTGGTCAGAAGGCCGAACACGTCAACTTTCCGCCGGGCATCGACCGATACATCGAGAACTACCTGCCGATCTGGTCCACGGAGGGCCGTCGAGTGGTCGGTGCGGTCGAGATCTACAAGCACCCGACCGCGCTGCTCGAGGCCATCCAGACCGGGCAGCTCTACGTCTGGTTCGGCTCGGCCGTCGCTGCGCTCATTCTCTACGTCGGGCTCGGGCTGGTCGTGCTTCACGCCCAGCGGGTCCTGCGCGAGCAGGAGGCGCGCAACGTCGAGATGGAGCGTCTCGCGGTGGTGGGTGAGATGGCCTCGGCCGTCGCGCACGGGCTGCGCAATCCCCTGGCGGCGATCCGATCGTGCGCCGAACTTGCCCTTGACGACGAGATCGAGCCGCAGACGCGCGAGTCGCTACGGGACATCGTTTCGCAGAGCGACCGGCTCGAGGGCTGGATCCGCGCCTTTCTCAGGCGCGCCCGGCAGGAGGGTGACGGCGACGAGGTCGTGGCCCTGGACGACGTCGTCAGGGAGTGCCTCGCCGGATTCTCCGCCCAGCTGAACGCCCGCAACATCCGGGCAGACTACGAGGCGATCGGCGAGAGTCCTCTCGTGAGCGCTCCCCGGAGCGAGATCAACCAGGTTCTCAACTCCGTTGTCTCCAACAGCATCGAGGCCATGCAAACGGATGGCGTCCTGAGCATCAGCCGCGTCGTCGATGTCGACGGCATGATCTGTGTGGCGATCGCCGACACGGGTCCCGGGCTGCCCGAGGGCATGTCGGGCGAGATCTTCACGCCGTTCACCACGACGAAGGCTTCCGGTCTGGGGATCGGCCTGGCCCTGGCCCGGCGCATCATCGAACGGGTGGGCGGATCGATGGAGCTGAGCAACGGAGCCGAGCGGGGTGTGATCGTCCACATCCTCGTGCCCGCCGTCAGGAGCTGATTCATGCCGGTGAGCGTGTTCGTCGTCGACGACGAGGAGATCCTGGCGCGCACGATCTGCCGCTATCTCGCCAAGCGGGGCATCGAAGCGGAGTACGCCTGCACCGTGGAAGACGCGTCAAGGCGTCTCGAGGCCGGGTTTCGACCGGACCTCGCCCTGGTCGACTACCGGATCGGGCGCGGCAGCGGC
>JAUIAI010000812.1 GCA_030425615.1 Gammaproteobacteria bacterium | reverse complement strand
CGATGAACAAGGGCGACCTGCCCTTCGAGACCTGGCTGCTGGTGAAACTCTCGGAGGTCGTGCGCGGCTACTGGTGGCAGCTCCTGCTCTCACCGTTCGTGGCCTGGATCGGGCTCGTGGCGTTCCTGCGAATCGGCGGGGTCGTCGCACGCCGCCAGCTGGACGCGATCAAGTTGAAGATCCCCGTCGTCGGCCCGATCCTCAACAAGATCATGTTGTCGCGCTTCTGTTCGATGCTGGGCATGCTGTACGAGGCCGGCCTGCCGTTGATGCAGGCGATGAGTGTCTCCCGGGACGCCATGACGAACAAGGTGCTCGCCGAAGCGGCCGATACCGCGATCACGGAGATCGAGTTCGGCCGCGGCATCACGGACGCGTTCGCGAAATCCGGTCTGTTCCCGAACCTGATGCTGCGCATGATCAAGGTCGGCGAGTCGACCGGTGAGGTCAACAAGGCACTGAAAAGCGTGACGTACTTCTACGATCGTGACATCAAGGAGTCCATCGGCCGCCTCGAGGCGATGGTCGAACCCGCGTTGACGCTCGCGCTCGGCCTTCTGCTCGGGTGGCTGATGATGTCGGTACTCGGGCCGATCTACGACATCCTGGCCCGGGTCGGAGGGTGAGCACGATGCGATCCGGAACCGGAATCCTCTATGTCTGGAACGACGGTGCGATCGGCCTGTCGATCCACAAGGGCCGTGTCGCCGACATCCGGTCATTCACTCGTGGCGACGGCGGCAACGACGAACAGCCCGTGCTCGACGAGGCTTTCCGGCCGTGGCTCGAGGAACACGCGGGCACGCGATTCCACGTGATCGTCGATACGGTCGACGAGACGCACGTCATCGAGGATCTGCCGCCGGTGGGGCGGCGCGACCGGGAGAACCTGATCCGCAAGCGGATCGCGCAGCGGTTCAGGGAAGTGGAGTTCGTCGCCTCCAGGATGCTCGCCACCCGCAGGTTGCCACGCCGCCGGATGACGGATGCCGGTCCGAAGGACGCCAACAGGCCGGCACGTCAGGTGTACCTGGGCGGCCTGATCGACGATCAGGTGCTCGCCCCCTGGATCGACGCGATGCAGGCCGCCGGCACGCGGATCCGTTCGCTCACGTCCCCCGCACTGCTGACCCCGGATCTGCTCCGGCGTGCGACAGGTGGCGAAGACGGTCTCGTACTGAACCTGCTCCCCGGCGGTCTTCGTCAGACGCTGGTCCTGGACGGCGTCGTACGCTTCTCACGGCTGGCGATCCTGCACGACAAGCGCCCGACGGCCCTGCTGGAAGAGATCGAACGCACGATCCAGTATCTGACGACGTCCCGGCGCCTCACGGCGCAGCAGGTCGAGTCCGAGCGCTTCACGGTCTGGGTGGGTGAGCCGGGACTCGAAACGGCGCGGCGCCTGCCGGCCGTCGCAAGATTCAAGGGCGCGATGAGTGCCCGCATCGCCGTCCTCAGCGCCGGGGCACTGGACGCGCACACGCTCGACGAACATGCGGAACTGGCGCCCTTCATCGGTGCCTGCCAACGGCCCGGCAGCCTCGAATACACGACCCGGCGGGTCCGGCACCACGACTTGTGCGGTATCTGGCGAACAAGACTCTGGACGGGGGCCGGCGTGCTCGCCGCGCTCGGCCTGGTCCTGTCCCTGGGCAGCGGGCCGATCGCGGATGCGCTGCTGCCCGACACGGACCACTTCGCCACCATGCGCGACCGCTTCCAACGCGATGCAGACGAACTCACCGGGCGTCTGAGCCAGTACGGGATCACCGCGACGGAAGTCGGGGCGATCAGCGACGCCGCCCGGCTGCTGCGCGCCCGGAACACGCGCACCCGGGACGTGCTGAGTCTCGTCGCCGCGGGCATGCACGGCGATACCGGTCTGCGCCTGACCCAGGTCAACTGGCTGCGGGTTCCGCTGGGAAGCACGGGCGTCTCGTCCGTCGCGGCCCCGGCAATGATCGAAGGACCCGGGCAGGGCCCCGCGGGCGCGATGGCCGGCATGGCCGGAGCGGCCCAGGAAACGTTCCCGGCCGAGCCGGTGGCAAGCCCCGTTTCGCTGACGGTGGCCGGCAGCGTCGACCGGGCGTGGAGCAAGACCGAAGCCAATGACCGGGTCTCTGCGTTCGTCGAGCGGTTGCTGAAGCAATGTGAATGCACCGTGAGCCGCCTGGTGCTGCCCTACGACCCTGCTCCCGCCGTGGCGCTGTCGCAAAGCTACATCAGCCAGTCGAACGC
>JAUIAI010000811.1 GCA_030425615.1 Gammaproteobacteria bacterium | reverse complement strand
GCCGCCAAGCGCATGTACAACGCCTGGCCGATGACCCCGCTCGAAGCCCTGCAGATGGAGAGCGACGAGCAGTTGAAGCTCATGGGCTCGCCGAACCAGCGCGAAACGCTGAAGGCCTACCAGGAGAAGCGTGCACCCGTGTTCGAGGATCCGCGGGGGTGACCCTCGCGGCGTCACGACCCGGCGTCGTACGAGACACGCTGCGGGAACCCCCTTCCGATCATTCCGGCCGGAAGGCTCCGCCCGGCCAGACGATCAACCGCGATCGCCGACGCGTTCCGCGATCGCGAGCACCCGCTGCATCTCGCGCAGCACCGGCTTCTCGATCAGCTTGCCGTCCACGACCACCAGACCGGTGTCGGCTTGGGCGAAGGCATCCAGGATACGGCGCGCATGCGCGACCGCCTGCTCGTCGGGCGTGAAGACGGCGTTGAGCGCTGCGATCTGCTTCGGGTGGATGGCCCCCTTGCCGGAGAAGCCGAGGTCGCGCGCCTGCTCGGCCGCGCGGACCATGCCGTCCGGATCGTCGAGGTCGAGGTAGGGAACGTCGATGACGTCCAGACCGGCGGAAGCCGCCGCGTGCACGACGCGCGAGCGGGCATAGAGCAACGGCTCCCAGGCGTTCCTGCAGCGCAGTTCGGCGGCCATGTCCACACCGCCGAAGAACAAGGCGTCCAGCCGGTCGCTGCTGTGGGCGATGTCGTGCGCGGCCTCGAGTCCGTCGTTGGTCTCGATGATCACGTGCAGCCGCGTGTCGTGCCCGCGCTCGGTCAGCAGATCGTCCAGCCAGATCACTTCGTCGGGCGTACGCACCTTGGGCAGCATGAGCGCTGGCGGAGGCGTGTCGGTGGCCAGCACGGCCTGCACGTCGGCCAGGCCGAAGGCCTCCCGCAGGCAGTTGATGCGCACGATTCGCTCGACGCCGTCGTCGGCCTGGGGCTGCGCGAACAAGGCGAGACCACGCTCACGGGCGGCAGCCTTGTCCTTCGGCGCAATGCCGTCCTCGAGTTCGACACAGACGATGTCCGCCCCGCTCGCCAGTGCCTTGGGGAACATGTCCGGGCGTAGCCCGGGTGCAAAGATGAAGCTGCGACGCGCACGAATGCTCGTGTCGCCGGGTTCGGTGTCGGACACGGATCCCTCTCCAGCAGATGAGACATCAGCGGCGGGCCCACGACGCAAGGCATGGCGGGCTCGCCGGGTAAAGGAGGTCAGACGCTCAGCCAGCCTGATCGCCGTTGAGCACCACCCGGCCCGTGACCTTGCCGGCTCGCAGATCGTCGAGCGCTTCGCTGGCCTGCGACAACGGACGGGACTCCATGATCAGTGGCTTGACCTTGCCCTTGCGAACCAGCGCGATCAGCTCGCGCAACTGCGGCGAACTGCCCACGAACGCTCCGCACACGCTCAGCGCCTTCTGCGGCAGCATCGGCAGCGGCATCTTGAAGTCGCCGCCGTGCAGACCGACCACCAGATAGCGGCCCGTCTTCGCCAGCGCATGGATGCCCAGCTGCGAGGTGGCCGGCAGACCGACCGTGTCGAGCACGCCCAGGAGCCGCCCGCCGGCGAGTTTCATCAGATTCTTGACGGCCTCGGGCTGAGAGGTATCGAGCACGGCGTCCGCACCCATCTCCCTGGCCGCCTCCAGCTTGGCGGCGTCCTGGTCCACGCCGATGACCCGCTCGAAGCCCATCGCCTTCGCGATCGCGATCGCGTTCAGGCCCAGTCCGCCGGTGCCGATGATCGCCAGCCACTCGCCGTCGCGCAGTTTGCCGATGCGGCCCAGCGCGTTGAACACCGTGAGCCCCGAGCACGCGTAAGGCGTGACCACGTCCGGGTCCAGCCCTTCGACATCCACGAGGAACTTGGGATGACGGATCAGCACGTGCGTGGCATAGCCGCCGTCCTGCGCGACCCCGTAGGACTGCATGGCCGCGCAGTCGTTCTCCCGGTCTTCCTGGCAGGCCAGGCACTCGCCGCAGCCCACCCAGGGGAAGATCAGCATGGTCTTGCCGACCTCGACACCATCGGCCCTGGCGTCCGGCCCGAGCGCGACGACCTCGCCGAGCATCTCGTGCCCCATGGCCACCGGCAGCTTCAGTCCCCGCGCCTCGAGGCTCAGCTTTCCGGCCTCGCCGAGGTCGAAGTAGCCGTCCTGGATGTGGATGTCGGAGTGGCAGACCCCCGAGCGCCGGATACGCAGCAGGACCTGCGTGCCCTCGGGCCTGGGCATCGGCCGCTGGCGTG
>JAUIAI010000810.1 GCA_030425615.1 Gammaproteobacteria bacterium | reverse complement strand
CACATGCTGGCCGACGTCGTCACGATCATCGGCACCATGGACATCGTCTTCGGGGAGATCGACCGATGAATGCGCCGGAACGTGCCCACCGCCTGCTCTCCGACGAGGCCTACGGCCGTATCGATCGCGAGCTGGCCAAGTATCCGGCCGACCAGCGCCAGTCCGCCGTGATGGCGGCCCTGGCCATTGCACAGGACGAACTGCACGTGGTGTCTCCGGACGTCATCCGCGACGTCGCCGCGTACATCGGTATGCCGCCCATCGCAGTTCACGAGGTGGCCACCTTCTACAACATGTACAACACACGGCCGGTCGGCAAGTTCAAGATCGCCGTGTGCACCTGTCTGCCGTGCGCGCTGCGCGACGGCGCGAAGGCGGGCGAGTATCTCAAGAGTCGCCTGGGCATCGACTACGGCGAGACCACGGCCGACGGCCTCTTCACGCTGGTGGAGAGTGAATGTCTCGGGTCTTGCGGTGATTCACCGGTGATGCTGGTGAACAACAAGGAGATGCACAGTTTCATGAACTCCGAGCGCATGGACGCGTTGCTCGAGCAACTCAAGGCACGGAGCTGATCCTATGGGCGCCAACGACCTGGACGTCACGGTCACCGAAGTTCCCGCTGTCGAGACCTGTTTCCACGGCCGCCATATTTCCCCGCAGATCCTGGCCGGTCTCGAATCCCCGGACGGCTGGCACCTGGCCGATTACGAAGCACGGGACGGTTACAAGGCGCTGCGTCGCATCCTCACCGAAGGCATCAAGCCGGAGGACGTGATCGCCGAGATCAAGGCGGGGGCGCTTCGCGGCCGTGGCGGCGCCGGCTTTCCCACGGGCCTGAAGTGGAGCTTCATGCCGCGTGGCATGCCGGGCCAGAAATACCTGGTCTGCAACTCCGACGAAGGTGAGCCCGGTACGTTCAAGGACCGCGACATCCTTCGCTACAACCCTCACATCGTCATCGAGGGCATGGCCATCGCCGCGTACGCGATGGGCATCACCGTGGGGTACAACTACATCCACGGCGAGGTCTTCTCGGTCTACGAACGTTTCGAAGAAGCGCTCGAGGAGGCGAGGGCGGCCGGCTACCTGGGCGACGACATCCTGGGCAGCGGATTCAGTTTCCAGCTTCATGCGTTCCACGGTTTCGGCGCCTACATCTGCGGCGAGGAAACCGCGTTGCTCGAGTCGCTGGAAGGCAAGAAGGGCCAGCCCCGGTTCAAGCCGCCGTTCCCCGCCAGCTTCGGTCTGTACGGCAAGCCCACCACGATCAACAACACCGAGACATTCGCCGCCGTGCCGTGGATCATCCGCAACGGCGGGCAGGCCTATCTCGAGGTCGGCAAGCCGAACAACGGCGGCACGAAGATCTTCTCGGTGTCCGGCGACGTCGAGCGTCCGGGGAACTACGAGATCCCGCTGGGCACGCCGTTCGCCAAACTGCTCGAGCTGGCCGGCGGCATGCGCGGCGGCCGGGCGCTGAAGATGGTCATCCCCGGTGGTTCGTCGATGCCGGTACTGCCAGCCGACATCATGATGGCCACCGACATGGACTACGACTCGATCGCGAAGGCGGGGTCCATGCTCGGTTCGGGCGCGGTGATCGTGATGGACGAGACACGTTGCGCGGTCAAGTCACTGTTGCGCCTCTCGTACTTCTACTACGAGGAGAGCTGTGGCCAATGCACGCCGTGCCGCGAAGGCACCGGCTGGCTGTACCGCCTCGTGGATCGCATCGAACGGGGCGAGGGTCGCATGAGTGATCTCGACGAACTGAACCGTATCGCCGACGCCATCCAGGGGCGCACCATCTGCGCCCTCGGTGATGCCGCCGCGATGCCGGTCAGGGCCTTCCTCAAGCACTATTGGGACGAATTCGTCTGGCATGTCGAACACAAGACCTGCCAGGTCCCCAAGTATCTGTAACCGCCAGCCAGAGCCGAACATCCTTCATGGTTGAGATCGAAATCGACGGCAAGGCCGTAGAGGTTCCCGAGGGCAGCATGGTCATGCATGCGGCCAACAAGCTCGGGATCTACGTGCCGCATTTCTGTTACCACAAGAAGTTGTCGATTGCCGCGAACTGCCGGATGTGCCTGGTCGAGGTCGAGAAGGCACCCAAGCCGCTGCCTGCCTGCGCCACGCCGGTCTCGAACGGCATGATATCCCCGCGCACCCGCATCGCCATCACGACCTCTTCCAAGGCCGTGTTGCCAGCACGTTCGCCCAGCCCGTTGATCGTGCATTCGAT
>JAUIAI010000008.1 GCA_030425615.1 Gammaproteobacteria bacterium | reverse complement strand
GACCGGCATGGATCTCCTCGCCGCCGAGACCGGCATCTCGAAGACCACCATGTTCAAGCATTTCCGCACGAAGGAGGAGCTGATCCTGGCGGTCCTCCGGCTGCGCGATCAGGACTTCCGCAACTGGCTGTTCCGCCGGATGGCGGAAGCCGGCAGCGCCCGGGCGCAGCTGCTCGCGATGTTCGATGCGCTGGCGGAGTGGTTCGCCGCCACCGGCTTTCGCTCCTGCATGTTCATCAAGGCCGCCTCGGAGTACCCGGATCCGCAGCACCCGATCCACGCGCAGTCGGCGGAGCACAAGCGGCTCCTCTTCCTGCAGCTGCGCGAGATCGCCGCCGAGGCCGGCGCCCGTGACCCGGCAGCGCTGGCGCGAGGTGCGGGACGGCGAGACCCGGAACCGGCAGTACCGCGCGGTCTATGGTGCCGTCTGCCAGCTCGGCGGCATGGCCACGGCCACGGTGGACGAGGTGATCGACCGCCTCTCGGATCCGAACAAGCGCCTCTACCTTCCACCCTGAACGGGAAGCGGCATCGCGACCCCTGCCCGGAACGCGGCATCGCGACCCCCGCCGCGCGTCGCCGCCCGCCTTCGGGTATCTTCCGGCAACGAACCCTTTACCGAACCCCACGCCGATCCGGAGGTCGCATGTCCGCGGAAGTCCTGCTGCTCAGCCCGTTGTACGAACCCACACAGCAGGCGCTGGAGCGGGCACACACCTGTCACCGGATCTGGGAAGCCCCGGACCGTGCCGCCCGCCTCGCGCAGCTTTCGCACATCGAGGTCGCCGTGTCCCAGAGCGGGGTCGGCATCGACGCCGCCACGCTGGACGCCCTGCCCGCGCTCAAGCTCGTAGCCAACTTCGGGGTCGGGGTCGACACCTACGATCTCGCCGACTGTCGACGCCGCGGCGTCACGGTCACGAACACGCCCGATGTGCTGACCGACGAGGTGGCCGATCTGGCGGTCGGGCTGATGCTGGCCACGGTGCGCCAGATCCCGGCGGGAGATCGTTTCGTACGCGCCGGGAACTGGCTCCGGGGTCCGCTCCCGCTGACCCGGACCCTGCGTGGCAAGCGAATCGGCGTGGTCGGACTCGGCCGCATCGGTCAGGCCATCGCGCGCCGGTGCCGTGCGTTCGATTGCGAGGTCGGCTACTACGGCCCGCGTCGCAAGGCGGACTTCGACTATCCGTACTTCGACGACGTCGTCGCGCTGGGCGAATGGGCGGACATCATGATCGCGGCCTGCCCCGGCGGCCCCGAGACCCACCACCTGATCTCGCGCGATGCGCTGACCGCACTGGGACCGGACGGCCTGTTCGTGAACATCGCGCGCGGCAGCGTCGTGGATCAGGAGGCGCTCGTGGCGCTGCTCATCGCCGGCGAACTCGGCGGGGCCGGGCTGGATGTCTTCGACAACGAACCAAAGGTGCCGCAGGCGCTGATCGACCTGCAGCACGTCGTGCTGCTGCCGCACGTGGGGAGCGCGTCGGTGCACACCCGCACCGCCATGGGCCAGCTAGTGGTCGACAACGTGCAGGCGGTCGTGGACGGCAAGCCGCTGCTGACGCCGGCGAACTGATGTCACGACGGCCTGCCCGCGGGACTGGCTCTCGGACGCCGTGGCGCCGGCCACGGTGCGAGCGCCCGGTCTAGGCCGGCGAGGCACCGGCCGCCGGGCGCCGCGCGACTCAATAGACGGCGCGCCCGCCCGAAAGATCGAACACCGCGCCGGTGGTGAACGAGCACTCTTCCGAGCACATCCAGGCCACCATCGCGGCAATTTCGTCGACGCCGCCGAAACGCTCCATCGGAATCTTGGAGAGCATGTAGTCGATGTGCTGCTGGCTGATCTGGTCGAAGATGGCCGTACGCACCGCCGCGGGCGTGATGCAGTTGCAGCGGATGCCGGTCTTGGCGGTCTCCTTGCCGATCGATTTCGTCAGGCCGATGACCGCCGCCTTCGACGCGCTGTAGGCGGAGGCGTTGGGGTTGCCCTCCTTGCCGGCGATGGAGGCGATGTTCACGATGCGCCCGTAGTCGTTCTTGAGCATCTTGTGCAGAACTGCCCGGTTGCAGAAGAACAGGCCGTTCAGGTTGATGTCGATGACCTGCTTCCACTGCTCGGTTTCGTACTCCCAGGTCTTGGCATTGGGACCGGCGACACCGGCGCTGCACACCAGGATGTCGATACGCCCGAACTCGCGCTCGGTGCGGTCGGCCGCCTGGGCCACCGCGGCGTCGTCACAGACGTCGACGACCATCGAGGCGTGTGCACCCTGCGGCACCTGCGGCAGGGCCTCCGCGGCGGCGGACGCATCGGCCATGTCCCATATCGCGACACGGGCGCCGCTCTGCGCCAGGCGCTGCGCCACGGCCAGCCCGATTCCCGCGCCGCCTCCGGTCACGACCGCACAGCGATCCGCCAAGTCGATTTGATTCATCCCCGCCCCCTCGTTCGGTCATCGCGCGCGCCGGCCCCGGCGTGCGTCGCCTGGACGACAATTCTAAACGCTCGCGTCCCAGGATCCCAGGGACGTCGACGCCGGGTACGGGTCAGCCGTGTCCCCCCGGGCGATCCTCGGACATGCCGTTCAGACGCACCTCGAAGCAGGCACCGCCCCCGTCGCGCGGCAGGCAGCGCGCCGTGCCGCCGTGGCGCTCGGCGATCCGCCGCACGAGCGACAGCCCGAGCCCCACACCGCCCTCGCGTTCGCTGCGTCCGCGGGCGCGGTAGAACGGCTCGAAGATCCGATCGCGCTCGTCGGGCGGAACACCCGGCCCGCGATCGCATACCCGTAGCAGCGCACCCGCCTCGCCGGCGTGCTGCAGAGACAGTTCGATGCCGTCGCGGGCCTGTTCGCCGCCGTAACGCAGCGCGTTCTCGAGCAGATTGCGCACCAACCTGCGCAGCAGGCGGGCGTCGCCGCGAAGCTCCACCGGACCCGCGTCGCTCTCGAGC
The DNA here is from genome assembly GCA_030425615.1 of Gammaproteobacteria bacterium. Classification (GTDB taxonomy): domain Bacteria; phylum Pseudomonadota; class Gammaproteobacteria; order Burkholderiales; family Burkholderiaceae_E; genus JAUIAI01. The sequence goes on along the minus strand of JAUIAI010000008.1, from coordinate 12,191 downwards.
CCGAGACGGGCCGCCTCTTCGGCGAGCACGCCGCCCAGATCGACCGTCTCCGGTGACGCCCCCTCGGCCTGCCCGCCCTGCTCGGCCTCGAGACGGCTGGCGAGCAGGATCTCGTCCACCAGGGCGTCCAGCTCGGCGACACTGCGGGCGAGCTCATCGTGCAGCGCTCCGGTGTCCGATCCGCGATCGCGCAGCAGGGCGGCGGCCATGCGGATGCGCGCCAGCGGCGAGCGCAGTTCGTGGGACGCATTGGCGAGCAGGGATTTCTGGGCCTGCACCAGCCGCTCGATGCGATCGGCCGATTCGTTGAAGCTGGCGGCCAGCGACCCGATCTCGTCGCGTCCGCGCACACGGCTGCGGGCCGAGAGATCGCCTGCCCCGAACGCCCTGACGCTGCTCTCGAGCCCCTCGAGACGCCGGGTCAGCCGCCTCGTCAGAGGCCAGGCCGCGATCGCCACGGCCACCCCGATCAGCACCAGTCCACCCAGGACCGGCACGAAACCGCCGCCCCGCCAGCGGCCGATCCAGCGACGCTGGGGATCGGTGACCTGCAGATAGCGACCGCCGGGCAAGGCGATGGACAGGCGCGGCTCGCGTCCGTCGAAGGCGCGCCAGAAGTCGCCTTCGTCCGCGCGCGAGCGCGCGCGCGCCCCCAGCACTGCAGGTTCGGATCCGCTCCAGACCAGCGGCTCCCCGTTCCGGTCGTGCACGCTGAGGTCGATACCGAGCCGCTCCGACCAGCGCGTCAGCGCCGGCTGCCAGTCCGCGGGAGCGGCGTCGGCCGGGAACAGATCCTCTCCGAGCCCCTGGATAAGGACACGCTCGATGTCCGTATCGGACTCGTCGTCGGAGTGCGGAACGAACAGCTTGAAACTCAGCGCCGCGAGCAGCGCGAACACCACGAGACTGGCCAGCACGGCCAGATAGATCCGCACGACGAGCCGGGTGAACGCCGGCCGACTCCGCGCGCGCTGCGCGCAGCGGGGCCTGGCGCGCCTCAGCATCGCCCCCGGCCCGCGTTCAGTCCTGCACCTGTGCGAAGACATAACCGGCGCCGCGAACGGTGATGATGCGCCTGGGATGACGGGCGTCGTCCTCGATCGCGGCGCGGATCCGCGCCATGTGCACATCGACGGCACGCTCCGGCGCCTCACCCGTATCGGCATCCGTGAGCAGGACGATCTGCTCGCGCGAGAGCACCCGCCCCGCCCGCTCGGCGAGCGCGAGCAGGATGTCGTACTGCCGCGATGTCAGCACGCATGGCTCACCGGCAAGCCGCACCTGGCGTGCACCGCGATCGATCTCGAGGCGACCGAAACGCAGAACCGCGCGCTCGCCGGGTGCGCCCGCGCGTCGGCGCAAAACCGCGCGCACCCGCGCGAGCAGTTCGCGCGGCTCGTAGGGCTTCGGCAGATAGTCGTCGGCGCCGAGTTCGAGGCCGACGACCCGGTCCATGGTGTCCCCTCGGGCGGTGACCATGATGATCGGCAGTGACGGTCTAAGGGCGCGGATCCGGCCGCAGAGGTCGAGGCCGTCTGCGTCGGGAAGCATGAGGTCGAGGAGCACGAGGTCGTACTCGCCCCGCTCCACATGGCGCAACCCGCGCGCCCCGTCCTCGGCCACCGAAACTTCGAAGCCAGCCTCGCCCAGGTAGGACCGAAGCATGCCGGCGAGCCGAAGATCGTCCTCGATCATGAGGATTCGCCCGGGCCCGCCGGCACCGTCCGCGTCGTTACCAGCCATGATGCTTGTCGGCGCGTCGCTCGAGGCGCTCACGGGCCTGCGCACGCTGCTCGGGCGTGAGCACCTCCGCGATGTCCGCCAGCGCGGTCGTCAGCGTTGCGCTTCGCGCCTGCAGCGCGGCGAGTTGCTCGGTGCGCAGCGTCTCGAGGCGCGCCCGGTCGACCTTCTCGCCCGTGAGTGCCACGACCGCCTGTGAACGGCTCTCGCGCCACTGCTCACGCATCGGCGCGAGTTCCTTCCAGGCTGCGGTCGCGATCTCGCCGATGCGCGCCTTCTGCTCGTCGGTCGCATCGACCTTGGAGAACACCCGGTCGACCATGTGTTCGACGCGTTCGGCGGGATCGTCGCCATGCGACCAGCCGCGGTGACCGCAGGCACCGAGGGTCAGGACACCGACCACGACGCCGGTCACGGCCGCCCAGCGGCCAAGGCGCAACATGCCGCCGCTGCGGACGGTGGCATCGGTGGCGGGATCACGGGGTTCGGGAGAGGATTTCATGCTGGACTCCGTTCGGGAAGAATGACAGGAGCCCTCATGGTGCCGACGCGGTACGAAGCGTCCGCGAAGCGTTGTGAAGAAAGATGAACCGCTTTCCGATCCACCGGCCGGAACCCGCCGGGGGTGCCGCGCGGGCGTTTCCCCCTCCGACCGGGAAAGACGGCGGGGCGGGCGGGAGCGCCCGCCATGCCGGCCGGCGGCGCGGCAGGCCCCGCCGCGGGGTCACTTCTTGAACTTGACGACCTTCTGGGTCTGGACGCCGAGGCCCTCGATGCCGACTTCCATGACATCGCCCGCCTTCAGGAACTGCGGCGGCTTGAAGCCCATGCCCACGCCCGGCGGCGTGCCCGTGGTGATGATGTCGCCCGGATCGAGCGTGATGAACTGGCTGACGTACGACACCAGGGTGGCGCAGTTGAAGATCATCGTCTTCGTGGTGCCGTCCTGCTTGGTCTCGCCGTTGACCTTGAGCCAGATGGCCAGCTTCTGCGGGTTGGGGATTTCGTCGGTGGTGACCAGCCAGGGCCCCACCGGACCGAAGGTGTCGCAGCCCTTGCCCTTGTCCCAGGTGGCGCCGCGCTCGAGCTGGAACTCACGCTCGGACACGTCGTTGACGATGGTGTAGCCGGCTACGTGCGCCAGGGCGTCACGCTTGCTGACGTAACGCGCACGGGTGCCGATGACGATACCGAGTTCGGCCTCCCAGTCGGTCTTGACCGAATTGCGAGGGAGCATGACGTCGTCGTCCGGGCCCTGAAGGCAGTTCAGCGCCTTGGTGAAGACGATGGGCTCGCTGGGAATCGGCATGCCGGCCTCGGCGGCATGATCGGCGTAGTTCAGACCGATGGCGATGAACTGCCGCGTCCCGGAGAACGGCACGCCGTAGCGCGGGCGGCCACGGACCAACGGCAGCCGCGTCGGGTTGATCTTCGCGAGCTTGGCCAAGGATGCCGGCGCGAGTTGCTTCGGGCCGATGTCGTCGATGCGGCCGGACAGATCGCGCAGCTTGCCATCGGCATCGATCAGACCGGGTTTTTCCTTTCCGGGTTTACCGTAACGGACCAGTTTCAACGTCCCCTCCTGGGTGGATCATTTCTGTGATTTCTGGAAGCGGCCCCGCCGCGGCGAGTGGGTTACAGCATGTGCCGCGGCCGATCCCTGCGCGCCGATTCTATAGGCGCCCCCGCGCGGACGAAACCCTCGTGAGAAAACCTCCGTGGACGGCCGTCGGCCGGCCCAGCACCGCGACGGCCGGTGCACGGCCACACTGACGCTTCGAAAATTCCGTAGTGAGCATCCGACGCACCGTCTCGCGGGCTTCGGGCCGGCCCGTTACCATGCTCGATTCGCCAGGGCCCGCACGCGCCGGTCCGGCCCCGGCGGCTCCTCCCGCCCCGCGTCCGAACGCGGGCCTGCCGAGACCTCGCTGCAAAACCTGACGGCATGCTGATCGAGACCATGATGTTCCTGGGCGGCCTGGTGCTGCTCGTGATCGGAGCCGAGTTCACCGTCAACGGCGGTGCGCGCATCGCCGCCCGCCTCGGCATCTCTCCGCTGGTGATCGGTCTGACCGTCGTCGCCTTCGGCACCAGCGCCCCCGAGACCTCCGTGACGGTGGGTGCCGTGCTCTCCGGCAGCACGGACATCGCGCTGGGCAACGTGGTCGGCAGCAACATCTTCAACATTCTGCTGATCCTGGGGCTGAGCGCGGTCATCGCACCGCTCTACGTGAACCGGCAACTCATCCGGCAGGAGGTTCCGCTGATGATCGCCGTCTCCGTGCTGCTGGCCGGCATGCTGTTCGACGGCGGGCTGAGCCGGCTGGAGGCAGCCGCGCTGTTCGCGCTCCTGATCGCCTACACGGTTTTCCTGGTCGTGCAGGCACGCCGCGGGCAGCAACGCGGTGAGCGGGCCGCCGACGACAGCGGCGACCCCTGGGCCGGGTCGTTTCTTGACCGGGTGCCGGCCGTGCTGATGGTGATCGTGGGCGTGGGCGGTCTCGCGCTGGGCGGGAACTGGCTCGTGGAGTCCGCCACGGTCTTCGCCCGGGCGCTGGGCATCAGCGAACTGGTCATCGGCCTGACGGTGGTGGCCATCGGAACGTCGCTGCCCGAGGTCGCGACCTCGGTGATGGCGATCATCCGTGGCGAGCGCGACATGGCCGTGGGCAACATCGTAGGCAGCAACCTGTTCAACATTCTCTGCTGCCTGGGGCTGGCGGGCATGCTCTCGCCGATCGGTCTGCCCGCGCCGCCCGCGCTGATGAACTTCGACATCTGGATCATGGTGATCACGGCCGCCTGCTGCCTGCCGATCATCGTCACCGGACGCCGCGTGAGCCGCCCCGAAGGTGCCACCTTGCTGGCCTACTGCGTCGCGTATGTCGCCTACACGCTGCTGGCGGCCACGCACCACGACGCGCTGCAGGAGTTCTCGTACGTCATGGCGGTGTTCGTGGTGCCGCTGTCCGTGTTCGTGCTCCTGGGCAACGTGGTCGGCATTCCGAAGCAGAAGTGAGGAGATGGCGGCCGCCGGCCCGCCCGCAGGGGGTCAGATCGTGATGCCCCCGTCGATCGCGAAGATCTGGCCCGATGCGAACGCGCTCTCGTCGCTGGCCAGATAGACCACGATCGGCACGATCTCACCGGCCTGCGCCAGCCGCCCCATGGGCTGACGGGCCGTGAACATCTTGCGTGCCTCGTCCACGTCGCCGAGCTCGCGCATGCGGTCGCCCAGGCTGGGCGTATCCACGGTACCGGGGCCGATGGCGTTGCAGCGGATGCCGCGCGCGACGTAGTCCGCCGCCACCGATTTCGTCAGACCGATGACCGCTGCCTTGGTGGTGCCGTAGACGAAGCGGTTGGGGAAGCCCTTCACCGAGGAGCACACCGAGGCCATGTTGATGATCGAGCCACCGCCGTTGTCCAGCATGGCGGGGAGGGCCGCGCGGATGATCTTGAACATCGAACGCACGTTGATCGCGAAGCTGAAGTCCCAGTCGGCATCCTCGACCTCGAGGATCGTGCCCTGGTGAACATAACCGGCACAGTTGAACAGGACATCGAAGGCCGGCCGGCCTTCGAAGAGCGCGCTGACCGCGGCGTCATCGGTGACGTCCAGCCGCTGCGTGGCGATCGGACGCCCGCCGCGCGCGCGGGCCTCGTCGGAAAGCGTGGCCAGCAGGTCCTCGCGAAGATCCGTGGCGAGTACATCGGCCCCCTCGCAGGCGAGCGCGATCGCCGCCTCGCGCCCCATGCCCTGGGCGGCGGCGGTGACGAGAATGGATTTGTCGCGGACGCGGTCGGTCATGTCGTGGTCTCCGGTTGTTCGAACTGCATGGCCGCCAGGCGGGCGTAGAGCCCCCTGGCACGGTTCAGGTCGTCGTGCCGGCCGGATTCGACCAGCCTGCCGTGATCGAGCACCAGGATGCGATCGGCATTGACGATCGTGGCGAGACGGTGGGCGATGACCAGCGTGGTCCTGCCGACCATGGCCCGCTCGAGCGCGGCCTGGACCGCGCGCTCGCTCTGCGCATCCAGCGCGCTGGTGGCCTCGTCGAGCAGCAGGAGCGGCGGGTTGCGCAACAGTGCGCGCGCGATGGCGATGCGCTGACGCTGTCCGCCGGACAGCCGCACGCCACGCTCTCCCAGATAGGTCGCGTAACCCTCGGGAAGGCGCTGGATGAACTCGTCGGCGCGGGCCTGCCGGGCCGCCTCGAAGACCTCTTCGTCGGAAGCGTCCAGCCGTCCGTAGCGGATGTTCTCCAGCGCGCTGGTGGAGAAGACCACGCTGTCCTGGGAGACGAATCCGATTCGTTCGCGCAACGCCGCCAGATCGAGCTCGCGCAGATCGACGCCGTCGAGACGGATCGCTCCGCCCAGGGGATCGTAGAAGCGCAGAAGAAGCTGGAAGACCGTGGTCTTCCCGGCGCCCGAGGGGCCCACCAGAGCCACGGTCTCACCCGGCGCCACCGAGAAATCCAGCCCGTCCAGTGCGAGCTCGCCGGGCCGCGAGGGATAACTGAAGGCGACGTTCTCGAAGCTCAGGGCGGCGCCGGCACCGCCCGTATCGGGCAGCCGTCGCGCACCACCGACGATCGCCGGCCTGGCATCGAGCAGTTCGAGCAGCCGCTCGGTCGCACCCGCCGCCCGCTGCACGTCACCCATCACTTCTGCGATCGCCCCGGTGGAACCGGCCAGCAGGCCCGCGTAAAGGATGAACTGGGTCAGCAGCCCCGCCGACAGCCGCCCCTCGAGTACCGCGTGTGCACCCAGCCAGAGCACGAACACGATGGCGCCGAACACCAGCACGATGGCCAGCACCGTGAGCAGGGCCCGCGCGCGGGTGCGGCGCACGGCGCTGGCGAAGGCCTCTTCGGCGGCCGCGTCGTAACGTGCCTGCTCGGCCGGTTCGCGCCCGTAGGCCTGAACGATGGACATGGCGTTCAACGTCTCACCGGCCAGCGCACCGGTATCGGCCAGCCGGTCCTGGCTGGTACGCGACAGACGCCTCACCCGCCTGCCGAACACGATGATGGGCAGCACGACGACGACCAGCAGGCCGACGATCAGGCCGGCAAGCGCCGGGCTGGTGATGATCATCATCACCAGCGAACCGACGAGCAGCAGGATGTTGCGCAGTCCCAGCGAGATGCTGGTGCCCACGAGCGTCTGGATCAACGTGGTATCCGTGGACAGGCGCGAGAGAACCTCGCCCGTCTTGAGGGATTCGAAGAAGCGCGGATCCTGGCGCAGCACGTTGGCGTAGACGGCCTCGCGCAGGTCGTTGCTGATCCGCTCGCCCAGCCAGGACACGCAATAGAACCGCACCGCAGTGCCGAGCGCGAGCACGACCGAGACGGCGAACAGGCCCAGGAACACCCGGTTCACGCCGACGGACTCCTGGAGGGCGGCCGACGACGAGAAGCCCAGATCGATCAGATAGCGGAACGCCACCGGCACCGTCAGGGTCGCCGCGGCCGCCACGAGCAGGGCGAACAGGGCGACGGCCACCCGGCCTCGATAACGGGCGAGGAACGGCCTCAACCGGCGCAGGACGGCAAGCGCCGGCCGTTCGGCGACGGCAGTGGCGGTGGGATCGACGGAGTCGGTGGCAGCGGGCATCCGGCGATTATCGGTCATCACACGCCCCCACGGTCGTGACGTCCGCGACCGGACAGCCGTGGCGCCGCCGGACACGGGCCGACCGGGCGGCCTGCTAGACTTGGTCAGCGAAGCGCAGCCCGCCCTGCCCGGCTCCGGCCGGACGACGTATCGTCCGGAGCCGACGAATCGGCCGGGATCTGCGACGACGATCACCCGGAGATGATGATGAACACCGAAGCGATTCCCGCGCGGTTCGGCAGCGGTCAGGCCGTGCCCCGTATCGAGGACGAAGGGCTCCTGAAGGGTCAGGGCCGCTTCACCGACGACTTCACGATGGACGGTCAGACCGTCTGCGTGTTCCTGCGTTCGCCGCACGCCCACGCGCGAATCAAGGCGGTGGACAAAACAGACGCCGAGGCGATGCCGGGCGTCGTGGCCATCTATTCGGGCGCCGACCTGACGGCCGCCGGGGTCAAGCCGCTGCCCGGACCCGAGGGCGGCTTCATGCGCGGCGACGGCTCCCCGGCCGTGTCGGGCCCGCGCCACCCGCTGGCCGTCGACAAGGTGCACTACGCCGGCGAGGCGGTGTGCATGATCATCGCCGAATCCAGGACTGCCGCGCTCGACGCCGCCGAGGCGATCGTGATCGATTACGAGATGCTGCCCGCGGTCACCACCGTGGCCGCTGCACTCGCCGACGGTGCCCCCATCGTCGCCGACGGCGCGGCCGACAACATCTCCGCCGAGATGCGCCACGGTGACGCGGCCGCCAGCGACGCCGCCTTCGCCAAGGCAGCCCATGTGGTGGCCCTCGACCTCGACAACCAGCGGCTGGCACCGACGGCAATCGAGCCGCGCTCCGTGCTCGCCTACATGGACGGCGGACGGCTCACCGTGCGACTGAGCACCCAGATGCCCACCGGCGTGCGTGGCACGCTGGCCGCGCCGGTTCTCGGCATGAAACCCGAGGACATCCGCGTGGTGGTGGGTGACGTCGGCGGCGGCTTCGGCATGAAGACCGGCATGTACCCCGAGGACGGCGCCGTGGCGTTCGCGGCCCGCGAGCTGGGCCGTCCGGTGCGCCGGATCGCCGAGCGTGGCGAGGAGTTGCTGTCGGCCGTGCACGGCCGCGACGTGAACACGCACGCGGAAATGGCCTTCGACGAGAACGGGAAGATCCTGGCCTACCGGCTGCGATCGGATGCCAATGTCGGCGGCTGCGCCATCGCGACGGGCGTGGCGATCCAGCTGTTGATCGGCCCGTGGGTGGCCACCAGCATCTACGACATCACCACCATCGATTTCCACTTCCGCGCCGTCAACACCAATACGGCGCCCACCGGAGCCTACCGGGGCGCCGGCCGGCCCGAGGCCATCTATTTCACCGAGCGCCTGATGGACGAGGCGGCGCGGCAGATGAAAATGGACCCGGTGGAGCTGCGCCGGCGCAACATGATCCGGCCGGACCAGTTCCCGTACACGAACCAGATGGCCCAGGTGTACGACACCGGCGCGTTCGAGAAGATCCTCGACGAGGGCCTGGAACTCGCCGACTGGAACGGTTTCGAGGCGCGCCGCAAGGAAAGCGAAGCCAGGGGTCTGCTGCGCGGTCGCGGAATCGCCACGTTCCTGGAATGGACCGGCGGCAATGCGTTCGAGGAGCGGGTCACGGTCGACGTCACGGCCGACGGCGTGGTCGAGGTGATGACCGCGCTGATGCCCATGGGCCAGGGCATCGCCACCAGTTTCGCGCAGATCGTGGTCGACACCTTCGGCGTGCCGATCGAGAAGGTTCGTATCCTGCACGGCGACACCGACCGTGCGAACGGCTTCGGCAGCGCCGGATCGCGCTCGATCTTCACCGGCGGCTCGGCGGTCGAGGTCGCCTCCCAGCGTACCGTGGACCGTGCCAAGGAACTGGCCGCCGAGGAACTGGAGGTCGCTCCCGAGGACATCGAGTACGTGGCCCCGCGCCTGCAGGTGGTGGGCACCGATCGCGGCATCGACCTCTTCGAGCTGGCCGCCAAGCAGGAGGGCGGGCACATCTTCGTCGATTCGACGAGCTCGGTCGTCGGCCCGACCTGGCCCAACGGCTGTCATGCCTGCGAGGTCGAAGTTGACCCGGACACCGGGCACGTTCAGATCGTCTCGTACGCGAACGTCAACGACGTCGGCCGCGTCATCAACCCGACCATCGTCATCGGCCAGCTCGAGGGCGGCGCGGTCCAGGGCATGGGTCAGGCGCTCTGCGAGCAGGTGGTCTACGACGAGGACGGGCAACTCCAGACCGGCAGCTTCATGGACTACGCCATGCCGCGGGCCGATATCTACGGTGGATTCAAGACCACCATGGACCAGTCCGTGCCGAGCAAGAACAACCGGCTCGGCGTCAAGGGTGTGGGCGAGCTCGGCACCATCGGTGCCACGCCGGCCGTGGTGAGCGCGGTGATGGACGTCATGGTCCGCGCGGGCGTGCCCGATGATCGCCGTCTGGCGATGCAGATGCCGCTGACACCGGACAAGGTCTGGAAGACGCTGCACGGGTGACCGGCGCGGCGCCCCCCCGGTCCGGAGCCCGGACGGCCCTCGCGGCCCTCCGGGCTCTTTTCGTTGGGGCGTGCGTGCGCCGGCAGGCGCGCCGATTCGCCGTGCGTCCGTGGATCGCGACATGCCGGCTGATCCTGCTTTCCTTCGTCGCCCTCCCCCCGGCCGGGGCGGCGGATGCGCGCGAGCGCATCGTGTCCCTCGCGCCGGCGCTCACCGAGAGCCTGTTCGACATCGGTGCGGGTGACACGGTCGTGGGCACCATGGCGTTCAGCGACCGGCCGGAGGCGGCGCGGGCCATCGCGCGTATCGGCGGGCACTCCGGCCTCGATCTGGAACGCATCATCACGCTGCAGCCGACGCTTGCGCTGGCCTGGGGCGGCGGAACGCCGGCCCGCTGGGTTGAGCGGCTGCGCGCGCTCGGCCTGCGCGTCGAGACGGTCACGGTGAACACGCTGGACGGGATCGCGGACAGCCTGCAGCGGCTCGGACAGCTCAGCGGCCACGAACCGGGCGGAGCGCGGGCGGCGGCACGGGTGCGCGAACGGCTCGCGCTCATCGGCTCACGTCCGGCGACGCTGCGCGCCTTCTATCAGGTCTGGCCGGAGCCGCTGATGACGCTAAACGGGCGGCACGTGATCAGCGACGCGATGCGCCGTTGCGGCGCCGCGAACGTGTTCGCGGATCTCGATTCGCTGGTCCCCGTGATCGGTGTCGAGGACGTCCTGCGGGCGGCCCCCGAAGCCATCATCGCCGCTCGCGCGCCCGGTGACGAAGCGGATCCGCTGTTGCGCTGGCGGGCCTTCGGGTCGTTGCCGGCGGTACATCACAACCGGCTGATCCTGTTGAACGCCGACCGGATCGCGCGCCCCACCGCGGCCATGCTCGACGAGGTCGCGATCCTGTGCGAGGCGTTGCGGCGCTGAGCGCGCACGGATCCGTTGCCTCGCCCACGGACAGGGTGTGCGCGGACTCAGCCTGTCAGGCACCAGAGGCCGACACAGACGCCGAACAGCCACTGGGCGGCCAGATCGAAGACGCTGCCGAGGACCGTGACGGGCAGCAACACCCGGGTGAAGATCCACCACCAGGCGTACCCGGTGAATCGCGGCTCGGGGATCGTCTGCCCGAACACCGACTGTGCCGGCGGCTTGCGAAGCCCCATCAGCGACGAGCCCCGGACACGACGTGGCCAGGCGGGCGACGATCGGCCCCTCGCAAGGCAACGGTCACGTCATGCGCGGGCACCGGTACCGGCGCGAATCGCTTCGCGCACGCGACAGATTGCATATCGACCCTCGAGCCCACACTAAAATTCCTCCATGGGACTGACCTGGAGCGCCGCCGAGCGCGATGCGTGGACGAGCCTTCACCGGCATCTGGCCGGCGGCATCCAGCAACACTGGGCCTACGGCGAGTGCCTCCAACGGCTCGGGCTCACCATAGTACGGCGCATGCTGCGCGACGGCGACCGTGTCGTGGGTCTGGCGCAATTCGGCGTGCGGCGTGCCCTGGGCCTGCTGCCGGTGGCACTCGCGAGCGAAGGCCCGCTGTTCGACGAGTCCGTCCCCGACGAGGCACGCCGCGAGGCGATGAACGGGTTGTCCGGCTCGCTCGGGCTCGGCCGGCTGCGGCTCACGCTCGTCAGCCCCGACGATCCCGAAGCCGGCCATGCGGGGCTGGGCGGGCGCCGGGCGCTGATCACGGGCCAGGCCACGGTGATCGTCGATCTCACCGGCGAAGAGGAACAGATCCGCTCCCGCCTGAAGAGCAAGTGGCGCAACAGCCTGGCGGGCGCCGAGGCCTCGCCGCTCAGAGTCGTGCCGATCGCCCGGCAGGGCAGCCAGCTCGAATGGCTGCTCGAGCGCGACGTCGAACAACAGCAACGACGCGGCTATGCGGCTCTGCCGCCCGGCTTCGTCACCGCCTGGCGGGACCTGGATCCCCGCGATGCACCGGGTGCGGATCTGGTTGCCCTGCGCGCGGAGATCAAGCGCGAGCCGGTGGCCGCGATGCTCTTCCTCTGCCATGGCCGCAGCGCCACCTATCACATCGGCTGGAGCGACGATCGCGGCCGGGAGCACGACGCACACAATCTGTTGCTCTGGCACGGCATCCGCGCCCTGCGTGACAAGGGCGTCGAGGCGCTCGACATGGGCGGCGTCAATACGCAGCGCGGCGCCGGAATCGCGCGCTTCAAGCTCGGCACCGGCGGCGAAGTCCGCTGGCGCGCGGGGACGTTCTCGATCTGACCTGCGGGCCATCCCCTCAGGCAGCGTCGTGAAAGATGATGCCGAGCA